>JARIBR010000112.1 GCA_029258695.1 Quadrisphaera sp. | reverse complement strand
AGTCCACCGGGCACGGCTCACCGGTCCCTCACCTCGCGCACGGCGGACCGGGGCGCGCCGGGGACGGCGAGGAGCTGGGCGGCATCCGCGCGGTGCGGCACCACATGCAGCGCACCGCCCTGCAGGGAACGCCGCGGGCGCTGAGCGCCATCACCGGCACCTGGATCCCCGGGGCCCCGCGCACTCTGCCCGACACCCCGCTGTTCCAGCTGGCGCTCGACCAGCTGGAGGTCGGCATGGGCCTCGACGGCGGGCCGCGCACCATCACCCTGGAGGACGTCGACCACTTCGCGGACTTCTCCGGGGACCGCTTCTACGCGCACATGGACGAGGAGGCGGCGGCGGCCAACCCCTTCTTCACCGGGCGCGTGATCCACGGCTACTTCCTCGTCTCGATGGCCGCCGGGCTGTTCGTCGACCCGGCCCCCGGGCCGGTGCTGGCGAACTTCGGCCTGGAGAACCTGCGCTTCCTCACCCCCGCGATGCCCGGCGACGCCGTGCGCGTGGAGCTGACGGCCAAGCGCATCACCCCGCGCGTGGACGCCGACTACGGCGAGGTGGTCTGGGACGCGCGGCTGCTCAACGGCCGCGACGAGCTCGTGGCGACGTACGACGTGCTGACGCTGGTGGCCAAGACGCGGGCGTGACGGGGGCGTCGCTGCTGGTTCGCGACACCGGCGCTCTGCCCCTCCGGGGTCTCAGGTGCCTCGTGCCGTCGCCGGTCTGCTGCCCCTCGCCATCACTGCCATCGGGCGCGGACTCGGACCACGATGGGAACTTGGCAGACGACGACATGAGCGACGCGACCGCAGCCGGCACGGTCAAGGTCGGCGACCTGGCGCTCGGTCGGCTCGGCTACGGCGTGATGCAGCTGCGTGGATCCGCCGGGCATGATGATGCCGTGGCGGTGCTGCGCGAGGCGCTGGCGCTCGGAGTGCGGCACGTCGACACGGCGGACTTCTACGGCCCCGGCACGAGCAACGCGCTGATCCGCGAGGCGCTGTACCCCTACCCCGAGGACCTCGTGATCGTCACCAAGGTGGGCTGGGAGCGCGGCGCGAACGGCGGCTTGGCACCCGCCCCGGACGCCGGCGCGGTGCAGGCGCAGGTCGAGCGGAACCTCATCCAGCTCGGGGTCGAGGCCCTCGACGTTGGCCGTCACCCCCGGCACCACGTCGTTGCAGCACGTGCGGGACAACATCGCTGCCGCCTCCCTCGTCCTGCCCCAGGACGCCGTCGCCGCCCTCGACGCGCTCGCATCCTGAGGTGTGCGTAGCCATCACGGAGGCGGTGGGCTGTCTGTACGCCTAGCGTCGGGACGTGCCTGCGCTGATCCTGCTCAACGGACCGCCAGCAGCGGGCAAGTCCACCCTGGCACGCCGCTTCGCCGCGGAGCAGCCGCTGTCGCTGTGCCTCGACGTCGACGTCGTGCGATCCCTGCTCGGGGGCTGGCTCGAGAACCCCGAGGCATCGGGTGCCGCGGCTCGGGCTCTCGCGCTGGTCATGGCGCGCGAGCACCTCGGCGCCGGGCACGACGTGGTGGTCCCCCAGCTCCTCGCCCGTCCCCAGCTGGCCGAGCAGCTGGAGTCCCTCGCCGGTGAGGTGGGAGCGGACTTCGTGGAGGTCGTCCTCGACCTCGAGCCGCAGGCGATGCTCGCGCGCTTCACCGCCCGCACCAGAGCAGGCAGCCGCGTCGAGCACCGTGACGCCGCGGACCTGCTGGAGCGCAGCGGCGGGCTGCCCGCGCTGGTGCCCGTGCGCGCCCAGGTGCTGGCGACGCTCGCCGACCGCCCTCGCGCTCAGTTCCTCGCGACGCGCGAGGGCGACGTGGACGAGACCTACCGCGACCTCCTGGCGCTCATCATGGCGACGTCAGCGCCCCGGTAGCCGAGGAGACCACCGGTGCCGCAGGTGTCGTCGTCGACCGGGTGAGGATGGCCTCCATGCAGCACTGCGGCCCAGTCGCTGAGCACCGGCCCCTGGTGGTCCTCCTGTGCGGCGTGGCGGGCGCGGGCAAAACCACCTGGGCAAAGCGCCTGGAGGCCGAGGGCTACGTGCGCCTCTCCGTGGACGAGGAGGTGTGGGCGCGCTTCGGCCGGTACGGCCGGGACTACCCGCCGCAGGACTACGCCCGCCTGTCCGCCATCGCCGAGACCGTCCTGCGGGACCGGCTGCTCGAGCTCCTCGGGCAGGGCCGCGACGTGGTGGTCGACCTCAGCCTGTGGCAGCGCGCTGAGCGCGAGGAGTACAAGCGCTTGGCCACCGGCGCCGGGGCCCGGTGGCGGCTGGTCTACCTCGAGGCCGACGTCGACGTCCTGCGTCGACGACTGGCGCAGCGCGCGGAGCGCGTCGACGCCAACGCCGCGTTCCCGATCACCGATGACGTCCTCGCCACCTACCTCGCGGGGTTCGAGGTTCCCGACGGCGAGGGCGAAGAGGTGCTGCGGCTCGGCGCCGGAGGTTGACCACTGCGGTGGCGCTCCCGGACAGCGCCGGCCCCAGCCGGCTCCGCCTGACCCGCGGCCGGCCGCGGGTCAGGCGGTGAGGACCTGCTCGTAGTGCTCCACGACGGGGAACGGGTCGTAGAAGTGGTGCAGCAGCTCGCGCCACCGCTGGTACTCCGGCGAGCCGCGGAACCCGTCGGTGTGGTCCTCGAGCCGGTCCCACTCGACGAGCAGCAGGTAGGTGCTGGTGCGCTCCAGCCCCCGGGACAAGGCCAGGCGCTTGAAGCCGGGCATGCCCGCGATGATCTCTCGGGCCTGCGCGAAGGCGTCCTCGAAGGCCTCCTCGTGCCCGGGCCTGACCGACAGCAGCGCGTGCTCGAGGACCATCTCGTGATCCTCGCAGGCACCGTCCGGTTCTCGGCCGACGGATGACTGACGCGCACGACAGCCAGAGCTCGAGCCCACGAGCCCGGGCGGCGCCGCGTCAGAAGAGAGCTGCCGCGAGGTTGACGACCGCATGGACGCCGATCGCGGGCAGGACGCTGTCGTGGCGCAGCCGCAACCAGCCCATGAGCCACCCGCTCACGGCCTGGAGGGGAAGGAGCGGCCACAGCCCGACGTCGACGAGCAGCAGGAGCAGGTGGGGGGCGAGGAAGATCAGCGCCTGGGCCAGGTTGCCTGCAACCGCCCCCAGGCGTCGCGCCAGCAGCCCGGTGACGAAGCCCCGGAAGAAGACCTCCTCTCCGGCGGCGCGCAGCACCACCGCGATCGCCCCGGCCAGACCGGTGGCCCTCGCGGTCAGGCCCGGGCCGTCAACGTCCACGTCCACGTCGACGGCCCAGGTCAAGGCGGCCCAGGACGCCGCGGAGAGAGCGATGGTGAGGACCACCGCCCAGGCGTAGTCGCTCGCACGTCCCGCTCGCAGCCCCATCACCGTCGTCGCGTCGGGTCGCCGGCGCCGTACCAAGAGGTAGACCGCGGTCGGCAGGCTCAGCGCGACGAGCTCGATCACCTCGCCGACCCTAGGGGCCAGGAGCACGCGCGCTGCTCCATCGGCGTCCTCCGCGGCGTCGCCCTTCCACGCTGGTACCTCACGGCGCGCTGCCCCCTGCTGCTGACGTGCTGACCACCCTGGCGTGGCCGGGCATCGAGCGCTGCGACGTGGTCTGGTCTCGTCGGGAACCTGCGTCGTGGACGCTGCCGGGTCTCAGCCGCGGAGCCGGTCGTCGAGGCGGGTGAGCAGGGCTGCTGGCCGTGTCCGTCCACGAGGTGCCAGGGGCATGCGGGCCAGGACGTCGGCCACCTGCGCGGGTGCCTGGGCGGCGGCCCACTCGATGCGCGCGTCGCCGACGTCGTGCTCGTCCTCGGCAGCGAGTTCGAGGGCGCGGGCCTGGTGCACCGCGGCGCCCAGGACATGGCGCACCTGGTGCGCTGTGGCCAGCGGGTGCAGGTACGCCGCGCCTGCTGCGGCGCTGGCTGCCAGCGCGGCCTGGCCCACGGCAGTGCTGACGTCTGCCTCGCGCGCCGCGGCCCGGGCGGCCCAGGCGCCGGTGCGCAGCGCGGCGCTGCGCCGGGCACCGGCGGCGAAGTCCTCGGCCGTCTCGACGGCCACGCGCGGCCGGGTGTCGGCGGGCCGGGCGGCTTCGAACAGGTCCACGACCTGCCGCGCGCAGACTGCGGCGTACCCGGTGATCGCGCGCAGCTCCTCCTCGCTCAGCGCCATCGCCGGCGCGGAGCTGCTCACCGGGTGGTTCCCCCGTGAGGTTGCTGCTCGGGCTCCTCGGGCTGCTCGCCGTCCGCGGCAGGTGTCGCGGCGGCGAGGCGGGCGCTCAGCCCGTCCAGCCCTCTGCGGACCATCGCGCCGTACCCGTCGTCTCTCAGCGCCTGGCCTGCGACCAGGCCGGCGTCGAGCTGGGCGCGAGCGGCCTCGACGCGGCCCTGGCGCAGGTACCCGTCACCGAGGTTGAGGTGCAGGCTGGGCGCCATCCCCGCCGCGTCGGCGATCCCCACCGCCACCAGGTCGCCGCGCCCGAGCGTCGCGTGGGCGGCCAGGGCACGCTCGTCCCAGGCGACCTCGTCGTCGACGTCGTCCTCGAGATCGGCCAGGTAGTGAGCGAGGACGCACCGCTGGGCGTGCTCGTCGTCAGCGCTGTCCTGCCAGCACGTCAGCAGCTCGGCCCCCCCGCGCTCACGCTCGCCGCTCAGCGCGAGCCCGACGGCAGCCAGCACGGCCTCCCACGTGGTCATCACGGCACCGTAGAGCGCCTCACCGACGCCACGCCGGGCGCGCGCTCGGCGCGAGCCCGCCGTCGAGACCTGGGCCCGCACCCGCTGACGGACGATGGTCAGCAAAGGCGTCCACCGCCCCTCGCACCGCACCAGCCAGGACCATGGCTCAAGACCTGCGGCGGCGCGGCCGATGAAGGGGGGTGCTCCTCACCGTTGACCCGCCCCGCCGTCAGCACCGCGCGCCGCGCCCACCCGACGCGGCCGCCTCCGGGCTGTCGGCGCAGCTGCGCGAGCAGACCCGCGCCGCGCACGTCGCCGCGGAGGCGGCCTTCGCCCTGGAGGCACGGCTGGTCACCCGCGAGGCGTACGCCGATCTGCTGGTGGCGCTGCGCGGCTTCTACGCACCCGTCGAGGCCGCGCTCGTCACCGTCGAGGGTTGGGAACGGCTCACGCCGCCCCTGGAGGTGGGCGCCCGCTGCCGCGCGGCGTGGATCGACGAGGACCTCGCCCGCCTCGGCCGTGACGTGCGGGCGCCGGCGTCAGCGCCGACGCCTCCGGTGACGGGCTCCCTCGCCGGCGCGCTCGGGTGCCTCTACGTGCTGGAGGGCTCGGCGCTGGGCGGGCGCGTCATCGCCCGCCAGGCCCGCCGCGCCCTCGGCGAGGACCTCCCGGTGGCCTTCTTCTCCAGCGCCGGCCGCGCCGACCTCGGCGCCGACTGGCGCGCCCTGCAGACCGCCCTGGACACGTTCGGGGCCGAGCACCCCTCGGCGCGGGGCGCCGTGGTGGCCGCCGCCGAGCACACCTTCCGGGCGCTCACCGCCTGGCTCGAGAACCAGGACCCGCAGCGATGACCGAGATGACCGCCCACGAGCTCGCCCCCGGCACCGACGTCGTGGACTTCCTCGCCCCCGACGAGAACGCCGACCTCACCACCTGCGACCGCGAGCCGATCCACCTGCCGGGGGCCATCCAGCCGCACGGCGTGCTGCTGGTCGTCCGCGAGGACGACCTCGTGGTGCGCCGGGCGAGCGCGAACACCGCGCTGCACCTGGGGGCCGACCCGATGACGCTGGTCGGTGCGCCGCTGTCCCGTGCCCTGGGCGCCGAGCCCGTCGAGCGGCTGCTCACGGCGCTGGAGGACCCTCGCGCCAGCGGCGGCGACCCCCTCGTCGTCCACGTCCCCGCGGGCGAGGCCTTCGAGGTGACGTGGCACCGCATCGACGGGTTCGTGGTCGTCGAGCTCGAGCCGGCCGACCAGGGTGCGGCGGCGACGATGTCGACGCTGTTCGAGGACGTCCGCCACGCCATGGAGGCCCTGCAGGGCTCCGACGGCGTGCAGGAGCTGTGCGACGCCGCCGCCACCCAGGTCCGGCGCCTGACGGGCTTCGACCGCGTGATGGTCTACCGCTTCCACCCCGACGAGCACGGCGAGGTGGTCGCCGAGGACCTGCGCCCGGACCTCGAGCCCTTCCTCGGCCTGCACTACCCGGCCTCGGACATCCCCCGCCAGGCGCGCAAGCTCTACCTGCTGAACCACCTGCGCGTCATCGTCGACGTCGACTACGCGCCCGTCCCGCTGCTGGGGCTGGCGCAGGACGCCGAGGACGAGCCGCTGAACCTC
>JARIBR010000111.1 GCA_029258695.1 Quadrisphaera sp. | reverse complement strand
CCCCGTCCCGGTGTTCACCCCGGGGCTGTCGGTGCACTGGATCAACACCGTCACCCCGGTGCCGCGCTCGATCGCCGCGCCCCTCGTGCACTCCATCGTCCACGAGGTGGTGACCAAGGAGCACGACATCGACCAGTACGTGCCCACGCCGCCGGAGGGGCTGCTGGGCCTGGAGCGGGCCATCTCCCTCGCTCTGAAGCGCGTGCGCAACCTCGACGTCACGACGTCGTGGCGCTCGGCGTCGACCGCGGGCGCACCGTCGGACCCCCTGCCCTCCGACCCCGACTGGGCCGGCGGGTCGCTCTACGTCGACG
The DNA here is from genome assembly GCA_029258695.1 of Quadrisphaera sp. Next base: position 16,992 of record JARIBR010000111.1, on the reverse strand, counting down.
ACCGCCGGTCCGTCGTCGATGCCACCCCCCAGCAGCTGTGGGAGGTGATCCGCGGCATCGGCGGGATCAACGGCTGGTACTCGTGGTCCCTCGGCTGGCAGGTGCGCGGGCTGATGGACCGCCTGGTGGGCGGACCGGGTCTCTCGCGCGGGCGGGAGGACCCCGAGCGCCTGGCCATCGGGGACGCGCTGGACTGGTGGCGCGTGGAGGACATCCGCGAGGACGAGCTCCTGAGACTGCGCGCGGAGATGCGCGTTCCCGGCCTGGCCTGGCTGGACCTCATGGTCGAGGAGGACGAGCGGGGACACACGGTCTTCCGCCAGAAGGCGCTGTTCCACCCCCGCGGGCTCTCCGGCTGGGTGTACTGGCAGCTCATCAAGCCCTTCCACGGCATCATCTTCGGAGGGATGCAGCGCAACGTCGCGAAGGCCGCCGAGGCCGTGGAGCCGGAGGCCCACCCGGCGGGTGACGCCGACCGAACGCCGCGGGTGAACGAGGACCCCGCCGCCTCGGGGATGGTGCGGGCACGCACGCCCGACGACGCGGCCGACCGGGACGACGCGAGCCGCCGGGGCGGGTCGCCGGAGGGAGCGCGCGCCTCGGGGCAGACGTCCGAGGCCGCCAGCGCCGCTCGCTGACGTCGGGGTCACCCGCTGACGTCGGGGTCACCTGCTGACGTCGGGGTCACGCCCGACGACCCAGACCCTCGACGACCGGGGACCACGGGTGCCACCGCCGCCACCGCGGTGGCACCCTGGAGCGGTGACCCAGATCCCGCTGACCAACAGCTCCGGGGGCGACTTCTCCCGTACCGCCCCGGGAGCGACCCGCGAGTCGATGTACGAGTCCGTCGGCGGGCACGCGACGTTCGTGACGCTCGTCGACCGCTTCTACGACGGCGTCGTGCGCGACCCGGTGCTCGCCCCCCTCTACCCCGCCGATGACATCGCCGGGGCCCGCGAGCGCCTCACGCTGTTCCTCGAGCAGTACTGGGGCGGGCCGAGCACCTACTCCCAGACCCGCGGGCACCCGCGGCTGCGGATGCGCCACGCCGGCTTCCACATCGGCCCGGCGGCGCGCGACGCCTGGCTGGCGCACATGGGCGAGGCGCTCGCCTCGCTCGGGCTGCCCCCGCTGCAGCACGACGTCATGTGGGACTACCTCGAGCGCGCCGCCCACTCGCTGCTCAACAGCTTCGAGGACTGAGGCCGCAGGACGCGCCGCTGGGCGAGCGCCACGGCGGACTCACAGCGTGAGCGCCGCCGGGCGGCGGGCGACCACGTGCCCGCCGGGAGCCACCAGCCGCCACCACGCTCCCGAGCGCAGCACCGGCAGGTCGCTCGCGTCGGGGCCATCGACGTCGGGGCCATCGGCGTCGGCCCGGCCACCGCTCACGCGGTCCGGGAGGAACCCCATGACGTGCGCGACGAAGGCCGCGCCGCTCGGCGCTCCGCCGGCGCCGGGGAGCTCGGCCGACCACACGGTGCCGCGCGCCTGGCCCGCGGCCACCGCGTCGGCGCCGCGCGACGCGGCGGCGACCAGCGCCGCGGGGCGCAGCGACCCGCTGGGCGCCCAGCCGCCGCGCGGTGGGGAGAGCCCGGCCCACGGCGCACCGGGCACCCGCTCCGGCGGCACGCCGAGGCTCTCGCGGGTCCGGGCGAGGCGGTCCAGCACGCCTCGCGCGGGGACGGTGGCGTCGAGCCCCTCGCCCTCGGCCGCGCCGGCGGCGCCCGCGAGCGCCACGAAGCGCATGCCGAGGACGATCGGCACCTCGGGCTGCCCCGGCGCGCGCGAGGGCGGGCGGGCTCCCGCGGTCAGCGGCGCGACGGTCACGGCGAGGACCGGGCGCGGCGAGCCGTCGGTGCCGGCGCGGCCCACCAGCACCTGCAGCCGCACAGCGCCCCCGGCGTCCGCGAGCACGGCGCGCTCGAGGAAGGCCGCGAGGTCGTCCAGGGCCGCGGAGGTCACCGGGACCAGCCGCGGGCTCACCCCCACCGCGCTCACCGGGACGCGGACCTGAACGGCACGGGGTCCCCGGACCAGCGCGCCAGGACCGCGCGCTCGTGGTCGCCCAGCCGGCGCGGGCGCCCGGAGCCGGGGTCCATCGCCACCACGGTGGTCACCGCGAGCGAGGTGATGGCCTGACCGACGGGCGCCGCCAGCGTCGGTGGGGCCGCCCCGTCCACCGGTGGAGCACCGGTGCCCTCGCCGGCGTCGTCCCCGCCGGCCTCCCCGCCGCCGATGGCGTAGGCGAGCTCGAAGCTGGCGCCGCCCACCGCGGTGACCCAGAGGTGGACGGGCACGGGGTCGCGGCGCCACCGCAGCTGCTGCCGGTACTCGATCTGGTGGCGGGCGACGATGACCCCGGTCTCCAGCATGCCCGCCTCGCCCGGCCGGGCCAGGGCCTCGAGGGCCTCGATGCGCGCCTCCTCCATGAGCCGCATCACGGCGACGTTGTTGACGTGGCCGAACGCATCCATGTCGGACCACCGCACGGGCACGGGCACCACGACACCGATCACGCCGCCATCGTCGCCGATGACCACCGCGTCGTCGTCCGGTGGGGTCGCTCGGGCTCCCACGGCAGCGAGGAGGCCGGTCGGGAACTGGGTAGGGTCGTGTCCATGACCGACCTCACCGCCGCCGAGCACGCCCCCGCGCCCTTCGAGGAGCTCCTGCGCGTGATGGCCCTGCGGGACACGGTCGGCTCCGGCGCGGCGACGACGGTGTTCACCGGCGACAGCCTCCCGACGCTCCACGGGCGGGTCTTCGGCGGTCAGGTCCTCGGCCAGAGCCTCATCGCCGCGGCGCGCACCACCGACACCGACCGCCGGGCCCACTCGATGCACGCCTACTTCCTGCGTCCCGGGGATCCCGAGGCGCCGCTCGCCTTCACCGTCGACGTCCTGCGCGACGGCCGGTCCTTCAGCGCCCGGCGGGTGCAGGTCTCGCAGAAGGGACAGCCCATCCTGTCCGGGATCGCCTCCTTCCAGCGTGACGAGGCGGGCGTCGACCACGCTGTGGCCATGCCGGACGTCCCCGGGCCCGAGGACCTGCCGACGACCGCCGAGCTGCTGGCGGGCGTCGACCACCCGGCTGCCCGCTTCTGGTCCGAGCGCCGCCCCGTCGACGTCCGGCACGTGGGTTCGGCGATCTACCTCGACGTCGAGGACCAGAGCGCCACCCAGGCGGTGTGGATGCGCGCCGACGGGAAGCTGCCCGACGACGACCCCGCGATGCACAAGGCCGTCCTGGCCTACGCCTCCGACTTCACCATGCTCGAGCCGGTCCTGCGCCGCCACGGGCTCCCGTGGGCGACGCCGGGCCTGCGGGCCGCCACCGTGGACCACGCCGTCTGGTACCACCGTCCCTTCCGGGCTGACGAGTGGCTGCTGTTCACCCAGTCCTCCCCGTCGGCGTCGGGGGCCCGCGGGCTCTCGCTGGGGCACTTCTTCAGCCGTGAGGGCGAGCTGGTGGCCACCGTCACCCAGGAGGGCATGGTCCGCGTCCCCGCCTCCGACGACTGAGGCCTGACGGCGCCCCCGTGAGCGCCGTCAGACGCGGAACTGCGCGGCGAGCGCGGCCATCTCCTGCGAGACCCGCGTCAGCTGGAGGGCGGCCTCGCGCGACTCCGCGACCGACTCCGTCATGGCCGAGGCCGCGTCGGCCACCCCGTCGATGTTCGCAGCGATGTTGACCGATCCGGAGGCCGCCTGGGCGACGTTGCGGCTCATCTCGGTCGTGGTCGCGGTCTGCTCCTCCACGGCTGAGGCGATCATGGCCTGGTGGTCGTTGATGCGGGCGATGATCGCGGACACCTCCTCGATGGCCGTCACCGCGCTGGAGGTGTCGCTCTGGATCGACTCCACGCGGCGTGAGATGTCCTCGGTGGCCCGGGCGGTCTCCTGAGCGAGCTCCTTGACCTCCCCGGCGACGACGGCGAAGCCCTTGCCGGCCTCACCGGCGCGGGCCGCCTCGATGGTCGCGTTGAGCGCCAGGAGGTTGGTCTGCTCGGCGATGGAGGTGATGGTCTTGACGACGTCCCCGATCTCCCGCGACGAGGCGCCGAGCCGCGAGACCGTGGCGGTCGTCGTGTCGGCAGCGGTCACCGCCTGGGCCGCGACGCCCGCGGCCTCCGTGGCGCTCGCACCGATGGAGCGGATCGACGCACCCATCTCCTCACCGCCCGCGGCCACCGTCTCGACGTGGTGGGAGACCTCGCGGGCGGCGGTCGCGACGAGCGCGGCCTGCGCGGAGGAGTCCTCCACCCGGCGGGCCACGAGGGTCGAGGCCCCGTCGATGCGCTCGCTGGTGGCCGTCAGCAGGCTGGCGTTGCTGGCGACGGCCGCCAGCGCTTCGCCGAGGCGTGCCAGGGCGCTGTTCGCGTGCGGTCCCATCTGCCCGAGGCCGTCCTTCGACGCGCTGTCCAGGCGCTGCGTGAGGTCACCCTGGGCGACCGCCGCGAAGACCCTGACGGCCTGCGCCATGGGCGCGGTGATGCTGCGGGTGATCCGCCACGCCACGAGCGACGCGATCGTCGCCGCGATGACGCACAGGACGAGCATCGTCACGAGGAACCGGTCGCCGATGCTGCGGGCCGCGGCAGCCTGCTCCGCGTTCATCGACTCCTCGAGGTCGATGAGGGTGTTCACGGCTGCGAGCCAGTCGACGAACATCGGCTTGGCCTGCTCCAGCAGCACGGTCCTGGCCTGCTCCTGGTCACCGGCGGCGCTCAGGGCGACGACCTCCTCGATGAGGGGCATCCCGGCCGCCTCGACCTCCTGGATCCCGTCCATCGCCTCCCGCTCCGCCGCCGAGACGGCCTCGGGGTCGGCGAAGATCTCGGCCATCTCCACCGCGGACTCCTGGTAGTCGTCGTCGAGGGAGGCGATGAGCTCGACGGAGGGCTGCGCCTGCGCGGGGGTGTCGGCGAGCACGACGTCGCGCAGGGCGATGGCCCGGTCGTGGACGCTGCCGCGGAAGTTGATGGCGTAGCGCTGCTTGACGCTGTTGACGTCGTTGATGGTCGTGAGGCGCTCGTTGATCTGCGCCACGCGACCCACCCCGAGAGCGGTGACGGCGATCAGCGCGAGGATGACGACGAGGAAGCCGGCCGCGATGCGGTGGCCGACGCTCAGGCGGGACAGGGACACGCGAAACCTCCGGGCGGGATGGGGCCCCGAGGTGATTTCTCTGAGCTCTGTGTCTCCGTCGGCCCGACGGTCTTCGACCTTGAGCGGTAACTGCCCGAACCGCACTTCGTCGGACGAGTGCGGTGGGTCAGACGTCCGGAACCGCACTTCTCCGGACAAGTGCGGTTCCGGGAGGGACGTCAGCCGCGGGTCAGGCGCCGGTGCGTCACGCGGTGCGGGCGCGCCGCGTCCACCCCGAGCCGCTCCACCTTGTTGTCCAGGTAGCCCTGGAAGTTCCCCTCGAACCAGTACCAGGCCGCCGGGTCCTCCTCGGTGCCCTCGTAGGCGAGGATGTGCGTGGCGACCCGGTCGAGGAACCACCGGTCGTGGCTGATGACCACCGCGCACCCGGGGAACTCGAGCAGCGCGTCCTCGAGGGAGCTGAGCGTCTCGACGTCCAGGTCGTTGGTGGGCTCGTCGAGGAGCAGCAGGTTGCCGCCCTGCTTGAGCGTCAGCGCCAGGTTGAGCCGGTTGCGCTCCCCGCCGGAGAGCACCCCCGTCGGCTTCTGCTGGTCCGGGCCCTTGAAGCCGAACGCCGAGACGTACGCCCGCGAGGGCATCTCGGTGTTGCCGACCTTGATGTGGTCGAGTCCGTCGGAGACCACCTCCCAGAGCGTCTTCGTGGCGTCCAGGCCGCCGCGGTCCTGGTCGACGTAGGAGATCTTCACGGTGTCGCCGACCTTGACCGTGCCGTCCAGGGGGTCCTGCATCCCGACGATGGTCTTGAACAGCGTCGTCTTCCCGACGCCGTTGGGCCCGATGACCCCGACGATGCCGTTGCGCGGCAACGAGAACGACAGGTCGTCGATGAGGATGCGGTCGCCGTAGCCCTGCCGGACGTCGCGCGCCTCGATCACCTGGTTGCCCAGGCGCGGACCGGGCGGGATCTGGATGGACTCGAAGTCCAGCTTGCGGGTGCGGTCGGCCTCGGCGGCCATCTCCTCGTAGCGGGCCAGGCGCGAGCGCGACTTGGTCTGGCGAGCCCTGGCGCGCGAGCGCACCCACTCCAGCTCGTCCTTGAGGCGCTTGGCCATCTTGGCGTCCTTCTTGCCCGCCACCTTGAGGCGCTCGGCCTTCTTCTCGAGGTAGGTGGAGTAGTTGCCCTCGTAGGGGTAGAGGCGTCCGCGGTCCACCTCGGCGATCCACTGGGCGACGTGGTCGAGGAAGTACCGGTCGTGGGTCACGGCCAGCACGGCGCCCTCGTAGCTCTTCAGGTGCGCCTCCAGCCACTCGACGGACTCCGCGTCCAGGTGGTTGGTGGGCTCGTCGAGCAGCAGGAGGTCGGGCTTGGAGAGCAGGAGCTGGCACAGCGCCACCCGGCGGCGCTCACCCCCGGAGAGCACGCTCACCGGGGTGTCCGGCGGGGGGCACCGCAGGGCGTCCATGGCCTGCTCCAGCTGGGAGTCCATGTCCCACGCGTTCGCGTGGTCGAGCTCCTCCTGCAGGGTCCCCATCTCGGCCATGAGGGCGTCGAAGTCGGCGTCGGGGTCCTCGAAGAGACCCGTGATCTCCTGGTAGCGGTCCATCTTGACCTTGAGGTCGCCCAGGCCCTGCTGGACGTTCTCGAGCACGGTCGCGTCCTCGTCCAGCGGCGGCTCCTGCTGGAGCATGCCGACGGAGTAGCCCGGCGAGAGCCGCGCCTCGCCGTTGGACGGGGAGTCCAGACCGGCCATGATCTTGAGGATGGTCGACTTCCCCGCCCCGTTGGGGCCGACCACGCCGATCTTCGCGCCGGGGTAGAACGACATCGTCACGTCGTCGAGGATGACCTTGTCGCCGTGCGCCTTGCGGGCTTTGTACATGGTGTAGATGAACTCAGGCATGACCACCAGGGTAGGCGCGCTGCGCCCGGCCCGAGCCCAGCGCGACGACTAGCCTTCGCCGGTGCCAGATCCCTCCGAGGACCAGCAGGACCACCAGGCCCACCTGCTGCCCCTGACCGACCTGCGCGGCGGGCTGCGCGCGGACTGCAGCGCCTGCGTGGGTCTGTGCTGCGTGGCGCCGGCCTTCGCGGCGTCCGCCGACTTCGCGATCGACAAGCCCGCCGGCACGCCGTGCCCGAACCTGCGCGCCGACTCCGCGTGCGGCATCCACGACCGCCTGCGGCCCAGCGGCTTTCCCGGGTGCGCCACCTTCGACTGCTTCGGCGCCGGCCAGCAGACGGTCCAGACCACCCACCGCGGGCGGCACTGGCGCGAAGGACCCCACGTCGCTGCGGCGATGTTCACCTCGTTCACCACGCTGCGCCAGCTCCACGAGCTGCTCTGGCACCTCGCAGAGGCCCTGACGCTGGCCGCCGACCCCGGCACGCGCGAGGCGGTGGCGGGTGCCCGCGCGCACGTCACCGCGCTGGTGGCGCTGCCGGCCGGCGAGCTCGCCGAGGTCGACGCGAGCACGGAGCGCCACGCCGTCGGCCCGCTCCTGGAGCGCGTCTCCCTCCTCGCCCGGGCCGGTGACGGGCTGGGTCCCGACCACCGGGGCGCCGACCTCATGGGACGACGGCTGCGCCGTGCGGACCTGCGCGGGGCCAGCCTGCGGGGCGCCTACCTCATCGGGGCGGACCTGCGCGGCGCCGACCTCAACCGGGCGGACCTCCTGGGGACCGACCTGCGGGCAGCCGACGTGCGCGGCGCCCGGCTCGACGGTGCGATCTTCCTCACGCAGCCCCAGGTCGACGCCGCTCGCGGCGACGGCGCCACGACCCTCCCGTCGTCGATCCAGCGGCCCCAGCACTGGGAGGACGCAGGTCCACCAGGTCGAGGAGCACCTGCGGTCACCGACCCGAACGGTCGGTGACCAACCGAAACGGTAGGTCGATGTCCTAGGGTCTCGGGGTGCTCCGCCCCACCCCCCAGGAGATCGACGCCTCGATCCTCGACGCCGCCGCCGCGCTGTTCTCGCGCCACGGCATCGCCGGCACCTCGCTCCAAGCCGTGGCCGACGCCGTCGGCTACTCCAAGGCCGGCCTGCTGCACCACTTCGCGACGAAGGCCGGCCTCGCCCACGCCGCGGTGACCGCCTGCCGCAGCGCGGCCCACGGCGTCGCCGAGAGCGTCGCCGGTCTTCCCGCCGGACCACCCCGGGACCACGCGGCCCTGACCGCCCTCGCCGAGCTCGCCCAGCGGCGTCCCGGGTTCGTGGCGCTCATGGTGGCCACGGCCGGCCCGCTGCGCGGCTCCCCCGAGGCCGGCGAGCTGGCACCGGTGGCCGCCGACCTCTTCCGCGCCTTCTCCGCTCCCCCGCCGACGCCCGGCGAGACCCTCGACGACCCCCGCGTCGTGCGCGTCATCGGCGCGCTGGGGGCGCTCGCCCTCACCTCGCTGGCGACGGAGGGTCAGGTTGACGCCGCCACGCGCCGATACCTCGTCCAGACCGGCTACGACGCCCTGGGCCACCGGGGCACCTGCGACCTCTCCCCCGACCAGAACCCCGACAAGGACTCCTGATGGCCACGCTCCTCCACCGCCTCGGCCTCGCCGCCGTGCGGCGCCGCCTGATCGTCGTGCTCGCGTGGGCCCTCGTGCTCCTCGCCGCCGGCGCCGGCGCGCTCGCCCTCAACGGCAAGACCGTGACGACCTTCAACGTGCCGGGCCAGGAGTCCTCCACCGCCCTGGACCTGCTGGCGGACCGCTTCGACCGCCCGGACGGCGACTCGGCCCAGGTGGTCCTCCAGGCGCCCGACGGCGCGATGATCACCGAGCCGCAGCAGGCGCAGGTGCTCGCGGGGATCGTCGCGGAGCTGGGCGACCTGCCCGGCGTGGTCTCCGCGAGCAACCCCCTCGACCCGGCGACGCCCACCATCTCTCCGGACCAGCGCGCCGCCTACTCCACGGTCGTCTACGAGGACACCGCTCCGGACATCACCGAGGACGAGCGGGGCGGGCTGCGCGACGTCCTGGACGACGCCCGCGACGCCGGGCTGACCGCCGAGGTCACCGGAGAGGCCTCCGCCGAGCCGGTGCACGTCGGCGGCCCCGCCGAGGTCATCGGCGTCCTCGTGGCCCTCGCCGTCCTCGCGATCACGTTCGGCTCGCTCGTGACCGCCGGCATGAACCTGCTCACCGCCGTCGTCGGCGTCGGCGTCGGGCTGCTCGGGATCGTCATGGTCTCGGGACTCACCGAGCTGCAGTCGACCACGCCGATCCTCGCCGCGATGCTGGGGCTGGCCGTCGGGATCGACTACGCGCTGTTCATCATCACGCGTCACCGCCAGGAGCTGCTGAAGGGGCGCAGCGTGCCCGACGCCATCGCCATGGCGGTGGGCACCGCGGGCTCCGCCGTCCTCGTCGCCGGCGGCACCGTCATCATCGCGCTGGCCGCGCTGACGATCGCCGGCATCCCCTTCCTCACGCAGATGGGCCTCGCGGCCGCCGCCACCGTCATCATCGCCGTGCTCATCGCCCTCACGCTGGTGCCCGCGCTGCTGGCCTACCTCGGGGAGCGGGTCCTTCCCCGAAAGCTCCGCGGTGACGCCCGGCGCGGCGTCGGCGCCACCGCTGACACGGCGGGCGACGAGCGGCGCAGCGGCTTCGACCGCTGGGGCTCCGCGGTGACCCGCCACCGCTGGCCCGCGGTGCTCGTCTCCATCGTGGTGCTCGTCGTGATCGCGATCCCCGCGGCGTCCATGCGCACCTCCCTGGTCATCCAGCCCGCCGACGGCTCCACCCAGGCCCGCGCCGAGGCGATCCTGGCCGACCGGTTCGGCCCCGGCGTCAGCGGACCGCTGCTGGTGCTCGTCGACGGCGAGGGAGCCGCGGAGCGCGCGGGCGACATCGCCGAGGTCGCGGGGACGCTGGACGACGTGGCCCTGGCCACCCCTCCCCAGCCGAACCCGGCCGGGACCGCGGCGCTCGTCACCGTCATCCCCGCCTCGGCCCCCGACAGCGCGGCCACCGAGGACCTCGTCACCGACCTGCGCGCCGAGATCGCCGACACCGACAGCGACAGCGCCGCACGGGCCTACGTCACCGGCTCGACCGCGGTGAGCGTGGACGTGGCCGAGAGCCTCGACACGGCGCTGCCCATCTACCTGGCCGTCGTGGTCGGTCTGGCGCTGGTGCTGCTGGTGCTGCTCTTCCGCTCCCTCCTCGTGCCCGTCGTGGGGGTGGTGGGCTTCCTGCTCACCATCGGCGCCGCGCTCGGCGCCACGACCGCGGTCTTCCAGTGGGGGTGGCTCGCCGACGTGGTGCGGCCCGACTCCACCGGCCCGCTGCTGAGCCTGGCCCCGATCATCATCGTCGGGGTGCTGTTCGGCCTGGCGATGGACTACCAGATCTTCCTCGTCTCGCGCATGCACGAGGCCCACACCAAGGGCGCGCCGGCGCGGGAGGCCATCACCTCGGGCTTCCACCGCGCGGCGCCGGTGGTGGTCGCCGCCGCCGCCAGCATGTTCTCGGTCTTCGCCGGCTTCGTGCCCACCGGCGACGCCCAGGTCAAGCCCTTCGCCTTCGGCCTGGCCGTGGGCATCATCTTCGACGCGTTCGTCGTGCGCATGGTCTTCGTGCCGGCCGTGATGTCGCTGCTGGGACGCGCCGCCTGGTGGTTGCCCTCGTGGTTGGGCTGGATCCCCCAGCTTGACGCCGAGGGCTCCGCGCTGGAGGACGAGCCGGCCCGCCGCGGGACCGACGGACCGGCGGACGCCGCCGGCCGCGACGGCGACCACCCTCGCGGTGACGGCGAGCGCGTGCTCACCCCCGGGGGCGCTCCCGGTCGCTGAGCCGGCGCTCGGGCGCTCGGGCGCTCGGGCGCATCCGTGGTGACCGACCTGCTGGCACCCACCCTCGGGGTGACAGCGACCGGCCCGGCGGGAGGCGCGCCGCGTCCCCTCGACGCGCGACCCGCCCGACCCCCGTCACGGGCTCCGGTCGCTCAGGCCGCGACCGGCTCCTCCACCGGGTCGCTCGGCTCGGCGGAGCCCTGCCCTGTCCACTCCCCGTCCTCCGGGCCACCCCCGACCAGCACGCCGTCCGCGTCGACGCGGGCACCCATCGCCGCGGCGACGTCCGCACCCGTGGGTGCGCCGTGCTCGCTCGCGCGGACCACGCGCACGAACGCCGACGTGCCGTACGTCAGGTCGTGCCCCAGCGCGTCCGCGGTGACACGGGCCCGCGTGCCCGAGCGCTCCTCGCCGTTCTCGCCGCGCGAGCTCCACTGCTCGACGCTCGCCCTGCCGTGGACGACCACGCGCTGGCCCTTGGCCAGCGAGGCGGCCGCGTTCTCGCCGAGACCTGCGAAGGCGGTGACGTCCCACCAGCTGGTGTCGCCGTCCGTCCACTCCCCCTCCCTCAGCCGGCGGGACGTCGAGGCGATGCGGAAGGTGGTCATGAAGCGTCCGCCGTCGATCTGGCGGCGGACGGGGTCGGCGGCGAGGTTGCCGACGACGGTGATCTGGGTGTCACGCACGATGCTCCCCTCACGGCCCGCACGGTGCGAGCACCGACCCAGCCTGCGGCGAGCGCGCAGCGACCCCCGGACAGCGACCCCGGACCTGTGGACAGCGCACCGTCGTGGCCGTCAGCCTGTGGAGAGCCGCCCGTGAGGACCCGCGGGTGGAGAGCGGTCAGCGGCTCACGGCCCGACCGGCCGCCTCGGCCACGGCGAGCCGCGCCTCCCGGTGGTCGTCGAGGACGCGCGCCGCCGGCTCGAGCAGCGTCTGCGCGGCCACCAGCTCCACCCGCGCCCTCAGCTGCTGGCGCACGACCGCCGTGCGTCGCCGCGCCCTCGCGGCCACGAGGGGGCGCAGGAGCAGCGCCAGGACGACGCCCACCACGACCGCCGCCGCGAGGGCCACCCAGGGCAGGGGGAGGTCCAGCGGCTCACGGCCCACCGTCATCGGCGGCGGGACCGGCAGCGCCAACCACAGGGCAGCAGCCCACGCGAGGGTCCACGCCAGCGCGAGCACACCCACCACCGCCACCGCGCGCTGGACCCAGAGCGCCCCGCGCTGCCACCAGGGCGGGGCGACCTGCAGGGGCACGCCGACGAGCGCCTGGTCCAGCGCGTCGGCGACCTCACCGCCGACGTCGTCCCCCGAGGGCGCCAGGCTCGCCCGCACCGCATCGGCCCACCGCTGCGGGAGGCCCGCGGCGGCGCCGGACGCCACCGAGCGCGCCGCCGTGGCGACCCGGGCGCGCTCGGTGGGGGTGGGACCGGTGAGCGAGCTGCGCACCAGCCGGGCGTGGGAGGCGTCCGCGGCCGCCTCGACGGACGGCTCCGCGTCGGCGCGCCCGCGTGCGCCACCGCTGACCCTCCCGAGCACCCTCAGCCGTGCCAGGGGGTCCCGCCGCCACCGGCCCACCCACGTCAGCGCCGGCCAGCCCGTCAGCCGGCGGCCCGTGCGCAGCTCGCTGCGCCTCACCGCGTCGAGCACGGTCGGCACGCCGGCCGCGGCGGACAGCGCGTCCACGAGCGCCTGCGCGCCTCGAGCGCCGAGGTCCGGCTCCGCCGCGCCGAGCGAGGCGGCCAGGTGACCGGCGGCGACCTCGACGTCGGCCTCGGTGCGCCGCGTCGCCGCCGACGTCGTCGCCACCGCCTCGGCGACGGTCCGCCGCAGCTCCGCCACGCCCTCGCCGGTGCGCGCCGACGTCCTCACCACGTCGACGCGGGGCAGCCCGTCGGCGTCCAGGAGCGCCCGCAGATCCCGCTCGCAGGCGTCCGCTGACGCCTCGTCGAGGGTGTCCACCTGGTTGAGCACCACGAGGAGGAGGTCCTGGTGACCGGTCAGGCGCTGCAGGTAGCGCTCGTGCAGGGCTGCGTCCGCGTACTTCTGCGGGTCGACGACCCACACCATGAGGTCGACGAGCTCGACCATGCGGTCGACCTGCAGGGCGTTGCCGAGGTCGGTGGAGTCGTGGTCAGGGAGGTCGAGCAGCACGAGTCCCTCGAGGTCGTCGCTCCCGCCGCGCTGCGCCGGTGACGCGTGGTGGCGGGTCCGCACGTCCAGCCAGTCGAGCAGAGGTGAGGGCTCCTCGCCCCAGAAGACGGCCGTGGGCGACGACGTCGTGGGGCGCCGCACGCCGGCGACGGCGACGTCCTGGCCGACGAAGGCGTTGAGCAGGGAGGACTTTCCGCTCCCCGTGGCGCCGGCCAGGGCGACGACGGTGGACGCCGGGCCACCGCGGGTCGTCGACATCGCACGACGCTCCCGGCCGCGGCGCACCACCTGCGCGGCGCGGGCGGCAGCGCCGGTCTCCAGGCGGTCGCCACCGGCGAGCAAGGCCCGCTCCAGCGCGGCCAGGCGGGTCTCGAGGTCGTCACCCGCCGTGGTGGCGGGCTCGCTCCCCCGGCGGCGCAGGCGGCTCACGACCCACCCCCGGCGCGGTCCGCGGCGTCAGGGTCAGCCCTGTCAGCCGTCGCCGAGGTGACCGCGACGTCCAGCGGCGCCCGCAGCCGTGCGACCAGACCCTCGTCGAGCGCGGGCAGCCGCGAGGCGAGCGCGTCGCGCTGGCCGTCCATGAGCCGTGCCACGCGCTCGGAGAGGTCGGCGCGCGCCTCGGTGGCCAGGCGCCGCACCGCGTCCTCACCGAAGACCGCCTCGAGCACCCGCTGGGAGAGCACCGCGGTACCCCCGGCGATCCCGACCTCTGCACCGGTCAGCCCGGCGGTGCCGGCGAAGACGGCGACCATGAGCGCGGCCCCGACCCCGGAGACCCCCAGCGAGAGCATCCGCGCCTGGGTGCGGCGTCCCTGCCCGTTCTCGGAGACGAGGTTCAGGACGAAGCCCTGCCAGTCCCGGACGAGCCGCTCCACCTGCTCCAGCGCGCGGTCGGGCAGCACGTCGTCACGGACCTCCGGCGGCGACGCCGCCAGCACCGCTGCTCCCGACGGGTCGGCCCGCCACGCGAGCAGGGCGTCCTCCCTGGCGCCGGCGGCCGCGTCGACGACCAGGGCTGCCACCCCCGTGCTCACGGCCTCGTCGAGGCGGCGCACCGGGGCGGGCCGGTTCGTGACCACCCGGGTCAGCGCGTCGCGCGCTCGGCCCACGGCCGACTGCATCGAGGTGATCAGTGCCCCCGTCCCGACGAACTCCTGCCAACGCGCCAGGACCTCCCCGCGCAGCACCGACCCGTCGGTGAGGTGCTCGTCCAGCCGTTCGCGGGCGCCGCCGTAGATCTCGTCGAGCCGCGCGCGCAGGGCGTCCACCGCCGCTTGCTGCTCCTGCGCCGCGTCGGTCAGCGCCGCCACGCGGGGTGCCAGGGAGGTCAGCGCGCCGGTGAGGGTGGCGCGCACCACCTCATCGCGCCGCTGCGCGTCGGAGCCCACCAGCCCGAGCCACTCCCGCAGGCCCGCGGTGGCGCTCGGGGGGAGCAGCCCGCCGGACAGCGGGCTCTCGGGGACGACGAAGAGGGGGGCCGAGCCCAGCGAGGCCTCGGCGAGGAGACGCTGCAGGTCAGCGGTGATCTCCGCAGCGACGCCGGGTGGCTCGGTGGGGACCCGGTCGAGCACCAGGGCCAGCGCGGTCCCGCGCTCGGCGGCGCCGGCGAGCACCGACCACGGCACCGCGTCGCCGTAGCGCGCCGCCGTGGTGACGAAGATCCACAGGTCAGCCGCCCCCAGGAGCTGCGCGGCGAGATCGCGGTTGGCGCTCACCACCGAGTCGATGTCCGGGGCGTCGAGCAGGGCGAAACCGGGCGGCATCGCCGCGTCCGTCACGAGGTGGACCCCGCGCGCGTCGTCCGCGGCGGCCCCCGACGAGCCGTCCGACGGGCTGGACCCGTCCTGAGCCGAGCCCCCCGTCGTCCGCGGCAGCGAGGGCAGCACCTCGCGCGAGGCGAACCACGCGGCGTCGGCCGGAGCGTGGACGAGGGTCGGTCGACGGGTGGTCGGCCTCAGCACGCCGGGGGTCGTGACCACCCGACCGAGCAGGGAGTTGACCAGGGTGGACTTGCCGGCCCCTGTCGAGCCCCCGACCACGGTGAGGAGGGGCGCGTCCATCCGGCGCAGGCGCGGCAGGAGGTGGTCCTCGAGCTGGCCGCTCAGGGCTCTCTTGACCCCTGCAGCCGCCGGGGCGCCGGGGGTGGGCAGCGGGAGCGCCAGGGAGTCGACGTCGGCCGCGAGCGCCTCGAGCCGCTCCACGAGAGCGGCCTCAGCTTGGGCGGGCGCTGCGCTGCTCGACCCCGGGGTGCCCATGGGGAAGGATGATGCCTGGTCCACGCCCGGTGCACGCCACCGCGGCTGGCCCGGCCCCCGTAGCTCAGTGGATAGAGCGACAGACTTCTAATCTGTTGGCCGCTGGTTCGAATCCAGCCGGGGGCGCCCAGCACCACACACGTCTCATCCGTCGGTCGGGCGACGAACGATGCTCGTCGTGCTCGCCTTCGTCGTCTTCACCCTGGCAGGGTTCAGCGCCCTCCTGGCGGCCGTCCTGCCCCGGTTCCTCCACGACCGGCCCTTCAGCCTGCCCCTGGCGTTCCTGCTCCTGGGCGCGGGCCTCGGTCTCGTCCCCGGCCTGCCCGACGTCGACCCCCTCGAGCGCGGCCCGCTCGTCGAGCACCTCACCGAGGTGGTGGTGATCATCGCGCTCATGGGCGCCGGGCTGGCGATCGACCGTCCCGTCGGCTGGCGGCGGTGGGCGTCAGCCTGGCGGTTGATCGCGATCGCCATGCCGTTGACGATCATCCTGGTCGCCGTCACCGGCAGCGTGATGGGGGGTCTCCCGCTGGCTGCCGCCGTGCTGCTGGGGGCTGTGATGGCTCCCACCGACCCCGTGCTGGCCGGGGACGTCCAGGTCGGCGAGCCCAGCGAGCGGACGCAGGAGGCCGAGGCACGCTTCGCCATCACCGCGGAGGCAGGGCTCAACGACGGGGCCGCCTTCCCGGCCGTCTACCTCGCCATCGCCCTGGCGACCGCCGGCGGGTGGGGCGGCTGGCTGGGCGGGTGGCTCGTCGTCGACGTGGTGCTGCGCGTGGTGATCGGCATCGTCGTCGGGCTGGTCGTCGGCAGGGGTCTGGGATGGCTGTTCTTCCGTGCGAGCGCGAGCCCGCTGCGTCTGTCCGAGAGCCTCGACGGCTTCACCGCCCTGACGGTGACGTTCCTCGCCTACGGGATCACCCAGCTGGCCACCGGCTACGGCTTCGTGGCCGTCTTCGTCGCCGCGTGCGCGATGCGCTCGTCCGAACGCTCCCACGGCGCCCACCAGGTCGCCCACCGGTTCGTCGAGCAGGTCGAGCGCATGCTCACCGCCTGGCTGGTGCTCCTGCTCGGGGTGGCCATCGCCGACGGCCTGCTCGCGGATCTCACCTGGGGCTCGCCGCCACAGGGGTCCTGCTGATCTTCGCCATCCGGCCCCTGGTGGGGTGGATCAGCCTGCTCGGTACCGCCGGTGGGCCGCGCGAACGCGTCGTCATCGCGTTCTTCGGCGTCAGGGGGATCGGATCGCTGTACTACCTGGCGTACGCCCTGGAGAACGCTGAGCTCCCCGGTCCGCCGCTGTGGTCCGCCGTCGGGTTCGCCGTCGCTCTCTCCGTGGTCGTCCACGGGTCGACCGCGACGCCCGTGGTGCGCTGGCTCGACGCGACCCGCCAACGGTGGCTGACCGAGCACGGCACCTCAGGCTCCGACGGCGGTGCCGTCGAGGACGTCCGCGTGTAGGTGGTGATCGGCACGGACGTCGTCGCTCCCTGCAGGTGGTGCGCCGAGCCCGAGCAGCCTCACCCCTGCTGGACGTCGTCCTCGTAGACGTCAGGGATGCCGTCCGCGTCGGTGTCGGCGTTCTCCGCCTCCCAGATGCGCCGGTAGGTCCGGTTGCGCGCCCGCAGCAGGACGGTGGCGATCAGCGCCGCGGCCACCGAGCCGACGAGGA
>JARIBR010000308.1 GCA_029258695.1 Quadrisphaera sp. | reverse complement strand
AGCGCCAGGTGGGACAGCGCCTGGGGAGTGTTCCCGAGCTGCCTGCCCTCCACCGGGTCGTACTCCTCCGACAGCAGGCCCACGTCGTTGCGCAGGGACAGGAGCCGCTCCATGAGGGCCTCGGCGTCGCGTCCGCGGCCTGAGCGGGCGTACTGCTCCACGAGCCAGAAGCAGCAGGCCAGGAAGGGGTGCTCCCCGGGCGGCAGGCCGTCCGAGGACGAGCCCGTGCGGTAGCGCAGCACCAGGCCGTCCACGAGGAGGTCCTCCTCGATCGCCGCGACGGTGGCGAGCATCGTGGGGTCGTCCGCGGCGCAGAAGCCGACCTGAGGCAGCTGCAGCAGGGACGCGTCGACCTCGCGGCTGCCGTAGTGCTGCACGAAGCACCCGCGCTCCGGGTCGATGCCTCGCTCGAGGATCTCGTCCTCGACGCGGTCGCGCAGCGCTTCCCACCGGTCCGCGGGGCCCTCGAGGCCGCCGTCGTTGACGGCCCGGACGCCGCGGTCCAGCGCCGCCCACACCATGACCCGGCCGTGGACGTAGTGCTGCTCCGGGCCGCGCATCTCCCAGATGCCCGCGTCCGGCCGGTCCCAGTTGCGCTCGACGTACTCCAGCAGCGCGCGCTGGAGGGGCCAGGAGAACTCGTCCTCGGTGACGCCGTCGCGGCGGGCGGCGTCCAGCGCCACCATGACCTCGCCGAGGACGTCAGCCTGGTACTGCGCCACCGCGCCGTTGCCGACCCGGACGGGCTTCGCGCCGCCGTAGCCGGCCAGGTGCTCCAGCTCCCGCTCGGGCAGCTCGCGCTCCCCGGCGAGCCCGTACATGATCTGCACGTCGTCCGGGGAACCGGCGACCGCGCGCAGCAGCCAGTCGCGCCACTCGGCCGCCTCGAGGTGGTACCCGGTGATCATGAGGGCCTCGAGCGTGAGCGCGGCGTCGCGCAGCCAGCAGTACCGATAGTCCCAGTTGCGCTCCCCGCCTGGCTGCTCGGGCAGGGAGGTCGTCGCCGCGGCCACGATGCCGCCGGTGTCCTCGTGCGTCAGGGCGCGCAGCACCAGCAACGAGCGCGTGACCGCCTCCTCGTGCGGTCCGCCCCGGGCGACCTGGCCGCGACGCTCGGCCCACCGGCTCCACCACCGCTGGGTGGCCACGAGCCGCTCGGTGACGTCCTCGCGCGGCGGCGGCTCGCGGTGGGAGGGGAACCAGGTGAGCGAGAGGTCGACGACCTCGCCGGCCGTGACGTCGAAGATGCCGACGTGGCGCTTGCCGCGCGCCTCGGGCAGGCCGGCGGAGGAGCGCAGGACCACCGCGTCCGGCCCCGCGCTCGCCAGGAGGAGCTCGTCGTCGCCCTCGACCCGGCGCACCCAGGGAAGGACCTTGCCGTACCCGAAGCGCACGACGAGCTCCTGGCGCACGGTGACCCGGCCGCTGATGCCGCGGACCTGGCGGACCACGTCGGCGCGGCGCCCACCCATGGGCATGGCCTCGCGGACCTCCACCACGCCGGAGGCCACCTCGTGGCGGGTCACGAGCACCATCGAGTGCCCCGCGTAGCGACGTGTCGTGGTCGCGGGCTCGACGGGCCCGAGGGACCAGTGCCCGTCGCTCTCCCCGCCCAGCAGCGCCGCGAAGCAGGAGGTCGAGTCGAAGCGGGGCAGGCACAGCCAGTCGATGCTGCCGCTGCGGTCCACCAGGGCCGCGGTGTGGCAGTCGCCGATCAGGGCGTAGTCCTCGATGGGGCTCGTCACGGTGGGCATCCTGCCGGTCATCGTCGGTGTCGCGTGAGCCGCCCCGCCGCGGCGCGGGAGCGGACCCCGGTTCGCGCACCACAGGTGTTCCGCGTCACAGTAGGGCCATGATCTCGTCGAGCCCGTCCACCGCAGAGGCCGCCGCCCACGGCGCCCAGCACGCCGAGGCCGACGGCGGCCACGGCGCCGTCGCCGACACCACCGGCGACCCGCGCAGACCCGCCGATCCCGTGGCGGTGCCCGCGACGCTGCTGGTGCTCGGGGCGTCCGGCGACCTGGCCTCGCGCCTGCTGCTCCCGGGGCTGGCCAACATGGTGGCGCGCTCGGCGGCCCTCGCCGGTGAGGGCACCGGCGACGTGGGGGGGGACCGCGCCCTCCAGCTCGTCGGCGCGGGGGTCGAGGACATCGCGCCCGACGACTGGTACGCCACGGTCCGGGACTCCTTCGCCGGGGCCGGCCTCGAGGTGACCGCCGACGACGCGGAGGGCGACCCGCCCGGCGAGGGCGAGGGAGCGGTGAGGGAGCTGCTGGAGAGCTCGTGGTACCGACGGTGCGACGTGACCGCCGACGGCCAGCTGCGCGAGCTGGTGGACGCGTGCACGGCTCCCGTCGCCGTCTACTTCGCGCTGCCGCCGCACATCACGTCGACGGCGTGCGAGGCGCTGGCCCGCAGCGGGGTGCCGGACGGCACGCGGCTGGTGCTGGAGAAGCCCTTCGGCTTCGACCAGACCTCCGCCCACGAGCTGAACGCCCTCGTGGCCTCGATCGTCCCCGAGGACCACGTGCACCGCGTCGACCACTTCCTCGGCCGCTCGACCACGCTGGGCCTGCTCGGCCTGCGGTTCGCCAACCGTCTGCTGGAGCCGATGCTCACCCGCGAGCACGTGGAGCGGGTGGACGTCTTCTACGACGAGGACCTCGCCCTCGAGGACCGCGCCCGCTACTACGACGGCGCCGGCGCTCTCGTCGACATGGTGCAGAGCCACCTGCTGCAGGTGATGGCGCTGCTGGCGATGGACCCGCCCGCGTCGCTGGGCGAGCGTGACCTGCGCGACCGCAAGGCCGAGCTGCTGCGCGCGACCCGGGTGGCCGGGGACCCCGCCGTCGCCAGCCGCCGGGCGCGCTACACCGCCGGCACGTCGCGCGGCCGGGACGTGCCCTCCTACGCCGAGGAGCCCGGCGTGGACCCCGAGCGCGGCACCGAGACGCTCGGGGAGGTCGAGCTCCTCGTCGACACCTGGCGCTGGGCCGGCGTCCCCTTCCGGCTGCGCTCGGGCAAGGGGCTCGGCCAGGCGCGCAAGGAGGCGGTCATCACCTTCCGGAAGGTGCCCCACCTGGTGACGGGCCTGCACGGCGAGGCGCAGCCGACCCGCCTGAGGCTGGGCTTCTCCCCGGACACGGTGACCCTGCAGCTGATGGTCAACAGCCCGGACGACCCCTTCGACATGGAGTACACGCAGCTCTCCTCGCAGATGGGCGCCCCCGACCTCCCCGCCTACGGCCAGGTGCTGGCGGGGGTCCTGGCCGGTGACCCGACGCTGTCGGTCCGCGGTGACACCGCGGAGGACTGCTGGCGCATCCTCGACCCGGTCATCGAGGCGTGGCGCCGTGACGAGGTGCCGCTGGAGGAGTACGCCGCGGGCGGCGACGGGCCCTCGCCCACGGAGCGCTTCCCCGACGTGTGAGCCGCCCCACGGTCGTGGCCGGCCCGGTGGCCGACGGCGCCGCCGGGCGCGGCGCACGCGCTCCGTCGGCGCCTCGCTGTCGGTGGTGGCGCCTACAGTTGACGGCGTGGATCGACTCGTCGTGCAGGGCGCCCGTGAGCACAACCTCAAGGACGTCAGCCTTGACCTCCCCCGGGACGGGATGGTGGTCTTCAC
>JARIBR010000035.1 GCA_029258695.1 Quadrisphaera sp. | reverse complement strand
GGGTCAGGGAGTCCTCGCGGACCACCAGCGAGGTGTGGAGGGTCGTGTCGCCGCCCACCCGCAGGTCGGCCAGCGTCGAGGGCGTCGCGACCACCGAGAGCCCCACACCGCCGACCTCGACCACCGCGGAGTCCAGCCGCAGCGCCAGCACCTCTCCCGAGACCGAGGCGATCACCAGGTCCTCCTGCTCGACGCGGCCGCGGCGGCGCTGGCCCAGGCGTGCTGCGCCGCGGTGGGAGCGCCCCGGCCGTTCGTGGCGCCGAGGGCGGGGCCGCCGCGCCAGAGGTGGCACAGCGCGAGCGCGAGCGCGTCGGCGGCGTCGGCCGGTCGTGGCGGTGCGTCGAGGTCGAGGATCCGGGTGACCATGGACGTGACCTGCTCCTTGCCGGCCCGGCCGGAGCCGGTGACGGCGGCCTTGACCTCGGACGGGGTGTGGGTGGCGACGGGAAGCCCGGCGCGGGCGGCGAGCATCATGGCGACGCCGGACGCCTGGGCGGTGCCCATGATGGTCGAGACGTCGGAGCGGGCGAAGACCCGCTCGACGGCGACCGCGTCGGGCTGGTGGCCGGTGAGGACGTCCTCCAGCCCGAGGGCGATCGTGAGCAGCCGCTCAGCCAGGGGCGCCTCCCCCGGAGATCGGAGGACACCGACCGCCACCAGACGGGCCTTGCGGCCCGGCAAGCCGTCGACGACGCCCCACCCGCAGCGGGTCAGCCCCGGGTCGACCCCCATCACGCGCACGGGTGAACCTTCGCACGCAGGTCCGACGACGCGGCGGCTCCCACGTCCTCGGGTGCGCCGGGCCGTCCGCCGCCCGCCGCTGGCCTCAGCCGTGGGACGCGAGCACCTCGTCGGGCACCTCGAGGTTGGCGTAGACGTTCTGCACGTCGTCGAGGTCGTCGAGGACGTCCACGAGCCGGATCACCGACTCCGCCTGGTCCGGAGGCAGCGGCACCTGCATCGAGGGCACGAAGGACGCCTCCGCGGAGTCGTACTCGATGCCGGCGTCCTTCAGCGCCTCACGCACGGCCGCCAGGTCGGTGGGCTCGCTGATCACCTCGAACGCGTCACCGAGATCGTTGACCTCCTCGGCGCCGGCGTCGAGGACGGCGCCCATCACCGCGTCCTCGTCGACCTCGCCGCCCTCGCCCTTGGGGACCAGCACGAGGCCCTTGCGGGTGAAGAGGTAGGAGACCGAGCCCGGGTCGGCCATGGACCCGCCGTTGCGCGAGAAGGCGATGCGCACGTCCGCCGCGGCGCGGTTGCGGTTGTCGGTGAGGCACTCCACGAGCACGGCGCCGCCGTGGGCGGCGTAGCCCTCGTACATGATCGACTGGTAGTCAGCGCCCCCGGCCTCGGCGCCGGACCCGCGCTTGACGGCGCGGTCGATGTTGTCGTTGGGCACCGAGGACTTCTTGGCCTTGGCGATGGCGTCGAACAGCGTGGGGTTGCCCGCGGGGTCACCGCCACCCGTGCGGGCCGCGACCTCCACGTTCTTGATGAGCTTGGCGAACATCGAGCTGCGCTTGGCGTCGACGACGGCCTTCTTGTGCTTCGTCGTGGCCCACTTGGAGTGACCTGACATCGCGGCTCCTCTCCTGGTCTCGACGCCGGAGCGGCACGGCCCGCGGCGGTGTCATCGGTGTCGTCGGTGTCTTCGGCTGCGAACGATCGTATCGCCGGAGGACGCAGCCTCCGCCTCCTCGCCGGGTCAGGCTGCGGCGACCATCTGGAGGAACAGCCGGTGGAAGCGCAGGTCGCCGGTGACCTCGGGGTGGAACGAGGTGGCCAGCAGCGGCCCGGAGCGCACGGCGACGACGGCCCCGGCCACGGGCTCGCTCGCCACCCTGGCGAGCACCTCGACCCCCTCGTTCGCGTGCTCGACCCAGGGCGCGCGGATGAACACCGCCCGCACCGGGCCCTCGCCGAGGCCGGCCCGTGCCAGCTCCGGGACCTCGACGTCCTCCTCGAAGGACTCCACCTGGCGCCCGAAGGCGTTGCGGCGCACCGCGACGTCCAGCCCGCCGAACGTCCGCTGCCCGGCCACGCCGTCGACGAGGCGGTCGGCCAGCAGGATCATGCCGGCGCAGGAGCCGTAGACGGGCATCCCGGCGCCGATGCGCTCACGGACCGGGTCGTGGAGGTCGAAGACGCGGGCCAGGCGGTCGATCGCGGTGGACTCCCCGCCGGGGATCACCAGGGCGTCGACCGCGGCCAGGTCCTCGGGGGTGCGCACCCGGGCCGCCCGCCCGCCGGAGTGCTCGACGGCGCGCAGGTGCTCCCCCACGTCGCCCTGCAGGGCGAGGACTCCGACGACCGGCGAGCTGGGCACCGGAGGAGCCTGCCATGGCGTGGCGGGGCGGAGCAGGGCGGAGCGGACAGACCGGCGGCGCGTGCGTCAGTCTCCCCGCGATGCCGGGTCGGCCAGGGCCGCCAGGTCCACGTCGACGCCGAGCACCGTGAGCGGGCTGTCCCAGGGCAGCCGCCGCACCGTGGCGTAACCCTGCGCGCCGGGCTCGGTGTGGACGACCACCTGCCCGGCCGGGATGTCGATCACCCAGTAGTGCTCGACGCCGGCGGCGGCGTAGACGGCGGGCTTGCGGACGAGGTCCATCCGCTGGCTCGAGGCAGCGACCTCCACGACGAGCGTCGCGGTCGTGGGGTGCGAGGTGCCGGCGGGCCGCACGACGGCGAGATCGGGCTCCGGCTCGGACGAGTCGGTGGCGGCCAAGGGCATCTGGACGCGGACCCGCCACGGCTCGGGCACCCCCCGCACGAGGTGGTGGGTGAGCTCGGTGGTGAGGTACGCGTGCTGGTCACCCTGCGGCACCATCTCGACGATCATCCCCTCGACCAGCTCGACGCGCTCACCCTCCAGCAGGCCCGCGGCGACGAGGCTCTCCCAGTGCCGCCGCGTCAGGCCTCGCTGGCGGACCAGGGGGTCGGGGTCGATCGCGACCGTGCTCACCGGCAGCAGTCTAGGAGCATGCTGAAGCGATGGAGCCGACACCGGACCCCACACCGCCCACCCGCCGCGAGGACCTGGCCCAGCAGGAGGCCGAGCGCGCCGCAGGCGTCGCCTGGTGGCGCGAGCACGTCGCCGCGCAGCGCACCACGGTGCGGGTGGAGGCCGAGCTCGACCTCACGCTGGCCTGGACCCACAGCCACGGCGACGACGGCAGCTTCGAGGCGAGCCTCGGCGCCGGGCAGGGCGCCTCGCTGGCGCGAAGGCCGCGCAGCGACGCGCCGTGGGACCTGCGCTGGCACGGTGATCCGCCCGCCCACCGCTGGTCGACTCCGCGCTGGGACTGGGCCTTCCGCGTCCACGACCTGCGGTTCACCGAGGACCTACGGATCACCGAGGCGGCGTACGCCGCGGTGGAGGAGTCCTTCCCCGACCGGTGACCGTCGAGCGGCCGGCCGGCGAGCACGAGGTCTCAGCCCTTCGCGGAGCCGGCAGGCGCGTCGTCGACCAGCGCGGCGAGGTCCACCTCGACGCCGAGCACGGACAGGGGGGTGTCCAGCGGCAGGCGCCGCACCGTGGCGTAGCCGTCGGCGCCGGGCCCGGTGTGGACGATGATCTCACGCGCCGGGAGGTCGACCACCCAGTACTGCTGCACGTCTGCCGCAGCGTAGAGCGCTGGCTTGTGGACCAGGTCCATCCGCTGGCTGGTGACGGCCACCTCGACGACGAGCTCTGCGGTCTCCGGGTGCACCGGGCCGGTGTCGCGCACGACCGCGACGTCCGGCTCGGGCATCGAGCGGTCGGAGGCGGCGAGCGGGCCCTGGGTGCGGACGATCCACGGCTCGCCCAGCTGCAGCGTCAGGTGCCGGTGGAGCCGTGTGACCAGCATCATGTGACGACCGCCCTGCGGGTGCACCTGGACCACCAGCCCTTCGACGAGCTCGACGTGCTGGCCCTCCAGCACCCCCGTGCTCACCAGCGCCTCCCACTCGGCTCGCGTGAGGCCCCGCTGCTCGACGAGCGGGTCCGAGGCGATCGTGGCGGCGCTCACGGCACGGGCCCGTCGAGACGGCGCGTCATCGCGGGCTCACCAGCCGCGCTGCGCCAGGCGGTGCGGCTCGGGGATCGCGTCGACGTTGATCCCGACCATCGCCTCGCCGAGGCCGCGGGAGACCTTGGCGATGACGCCCGGGTCGTCGTAGGCGGCGGTGG
>JARIBR010000033.1 GCA_029258695.1 Quadrisphaera sp. | reverse complement strand
CGGCGAGCCGCGCGCCGGGCTGGAGCGCAGCGCCGACGACGTCCTGCACGGCGTCGACGGCTCCGACAGCTATGAGCGCGGGCGCAGCGGCCAGCGCATCCCCATGGCGAGCGCGACGCGCACCGCTCCCGTCGACGGCTCCGACCTGCGCCTGACCATCGACCGCGACCTCCAGTGGTACGCGCAGGAGGCCGTCGACGCCCGGGTCGAGGAGCTCGGCGCGCGGTGGGGGGCCGTGACGGTCATGGACCCGGAGACGTTCGAGGTGCTCGCCCTGGCCGAGTCCGGCACCGTCGACCCGAACGACCCGGGGGCCTCCGACCAGGACGCGTGGGGCAACCGCTCGCTGCAGGAGGTCTTCGAGCCCGGCTCCACCGCGAAGGTCGTCACCGCTGCCGCGGCCCTCGAGGAGGGCGCGAGCACGCCGGGGGAGAGGCTCACCATCCCCGACCGCATCACCGTGCCCAACGGCCAGTCCTTCAAGGACAGCCACGCCCACGAGGACGAGCGGCTCACCTTCGCGGGCGTGCTGGCCGAGTCCTCCAACACGGGCACCGTCATCGTCGGCGACCGCCTCGACGACGACGTCCGCTACGACTACCTGCGACGCTTCGGGTTCGGGGAGAAGACCGCGCTGGACTTCCCCGGGGAGAGCTCCGGCCTCCTCGAGCGCCCGGACGACTGGGACGGCGCCCAGCGGTACACGACGATGTTCGGCCAGGGCTTCGCCGGCACGATGCTGCAGTCGGCCCAGGTCTACGCCACCCTCGCGAACGGCGGGGTTCGGCTGCCGGCCCACGTCGTCGAGGGCGTCACCGCCCCCGACGGCACCTTCACCCCCACGCCGAGCGACGAGGGCGTCCGGGTGGTGAGCGAGCGCACCGCGGAGCAGGTCGTGGCCATGCTCGAGGGTGCGGTCGGTGACGGCGGCACCGGGGCGGAGGCCGCGGTGCCCGGGTACCGGGTGGCCGGGAAGACCGGCACCGCCCAGGTGGCCGGCGAGGGCGGCTACGACGGCAACGGGTACATCGGCTCCTTCATCGGCATGGCCCCCGCCGAGGCCCCCGAGCTGGTGGTGGCGGTGTCCATCGCGCAGCCCACGAAGGGCGGCTACTACGGCGGAGCCGTGGCGGGGCCGGTGTTCTCCGACGTCATGTCCTACGGGCTCGCCGCGAACGGCACGCCACCCTCCAGCGCCCGTCCCGACCCGCTGCCCCTCACGTGGTGACGCGCCCCGGCCCCGGCTCGCGCGCCGACACCGGTGTCGCAGCGGCGAGCGGTACCCTCGCGGCCGTGCGTGAGGGAGCTGACGGCGCCCCCCGCGCGGACGGGCCGGCCCGACGATCGCTGCGGGAGGTCGCGGAGAGGCTGGGCCTGGAGGGCCCCGCCGGCGGCGCCGACGTCGTCGTGGCGCGTGCGGTGCTGGACTCGCGGGCGGCGCGCGCCGGAGACCTCTACGCCGCCCTGCCCGGCGAGCACACCCACGGGGCCCGGCACGCGGGCACGGCGGTCGACGCCGGCGCCGTCGCCGTGCTCACCGACCCCCGCGGCGCGCAGACCCTCGCCGGCGCCGCGGTGCCCGTCCTCGTGGTCGAGGACCCGCGAGCACGCCTGGGACCGCTCGCGCAGTGGC
This sequence comes from Quadrisphaera sp., assembly GCA_029258695.1. The sequence continues at coordinate 7,088 of JARIBR010000033.1, read as the reverse complement.
TGGCGGGGGACCCCGCCCAGCGGTTGACGACCATCGGGGTCACCGGCACCAACGGCAAGACCACGACCACCGCGCTGGTGGAGTCCGCCATCGCCGCCTCCGGCGGCCGCGCCGGGCTCATCGGCACCACCGGGACCCGCATCGCCGGCGAGACACTGCCGGGAGCGCGGACCACGCCGGAGGCCCCCGTGCTCGCCGGGCTGCTCGCCGCCATGGTCGGGGCCGGCGTGGAGGTCTGCGCGCTGGAGGTCTCGAGCCACGCCGTGGTGATGCACCGCGCCGACGGGCTGGTCCTCGACGTCGTCGGCTTCACCCAGCTCAGCCAGGACCACCTGGACCTCCACGGGGACATGGAGTCCTACTTCATGGCGAAGGCGTCGCTGTTCACCCCCGAGCGGGCGCGGCGAGCCGTGGTCGTCGTCGACGACGGCTGGGGCGCACGCCTCGCCGGGCTGTGCCGCGAGCGCGGCCTGCCGGTGACCACGGTCTCGGTCGCCGGCCACGACGCCGACGTCACCGTGGAGCCCGGCTCGGTGCGCGGTGCGAGCAGCGGGGGCTCGACCTTCACGCTGCGCACCGCGGGCGGGACGGTCGCGACCTCGACGCCGCTGCCCGGGCGCTTCAACGTCTCCAACGCCGCGCTGGCCCACGCGCTGCTCACCGCGGTGGGGCTGAGCGACGCCGCGGCCGCGCTGCCCCGGGCCCACGGCCCCGCGGGCCGCATGCAGGTGGTCACCCCTCGCGCCGGCGGCGGCCAGGGTGTCGGCCGCCCCGACCGCCGTGCCCCCCGCGGGGTGGTCGACTACGCGCACACCCCCGACGCCGTCCGCGCCGCGCTCGAGGCGCTGCGCCCGAGCACGCCGGGGCGCCTCGTGGTGGTGCTCGGCGCCGGGGGCGACCGGGACCGCGGCAAGCGCGCCGCGATGGGGGCCGCTGCCGCCCACGGTGCGGACGTCGTCGTGGTCACCGACGACAACCCCCGCAGCGAGGACCCGGCGCTCATCCGCGCGGCCGTGCTGGACGGGGCCCGCGAGGCGCTCGCGGCGACCTCGGGCTCGGCGGGGCGCCGTCACCTGGCGGAGCTGCTCGAGGTGGCCGGTCGCGGTGAGGCCGTCCGCCGGGCCGTGGCCTCCGCCGGGCCGGGCTCGACGGTCCTGGTGGCCGGCAAGGGCCACGAGCGGGGCCAGGAGGTCCGCGGGCAGGTCCACCCCTTCGACGACGTCGCGGAGCTCGCCGCAGCCCTCGGTGCCACCGCTCACGACACCGGCGAGTCCGGTCGCACCGACGACACCCCCGGCACCGACGACACCGGCACCACCGACCCGGGAGCGAACCCGTGATCGCGACGACCCTCGCGCAGGTGGCCCGCGCCACCGGCGGCACCCTCGCCGGCGGGGCTGACCCGCACGCCCCGGTGACCGCGGTGACCACCGACTCGCGGACGGCCGCGCCCGGCGCGCTGTTCGTGGCCATCGCCGGGGCCCGCACCGACGGCCACGACCACGCCGCCGCCGCGGTCGCCGCGGGTGCACCGGCCGTGCTCGCCGAGCGAGACGTCGACGCGCCTGCGGTGCTCGTGCCCGGGGGGACCGTCGCGGCCCTGTCCGCCCTGGCCGCCGACACCCTGGCGCGCCGGCGCACCGACGACTCCCCGTTCACGGTGGTCGGCATCACCGGCAGCTCGGGCAAGACGAGCACGAAGGACCTCCTCGCCGCCGTGCTGCGCAGCGCCGGACGCGAGGTGGTGGCCCCGGCCGGCTCGTTCAACAACGAGATCGGCCTGCCGCTCACCGCGCTGTCGGTCACCGAGCGCACCGAGGTCCTCGTCCTGGAGATGGGTGCGCGCGGGCGCGGGCACATCGCCGCGCTGACCGCGACCGCCCGCCCCGACGTCGGCGCCGTGCTCAACGTCGGCTCCGCCCACCTGGGCGAGTTCGGCAGCCGCGAGGCCATCGCCGCGGCCAAGGGCGAGCTGGTCGAGGCGCTGGCGCCCGGCGGCACCGCGGTCCTGTTCGCCGACGACGGCGCCGTGGCCGCCATGGCGTCACGCACCAGGGCACGGGTCCTCACCGCCGGTCATGGCGCCGCGTGCGACGTGCGCGCCGAGGACGTGCGCCTCGACGAGCGCGGCGTCGCCAGCCTCACGCTGCTCGAGCGCGCCAGCGGCCAGCGCGAGCCGGTGACCCTGCAGCTCGTGGGCGAGCACCACGTCGACAACGCCCTCGTCGTCGCCGCCTGCGCCACAGCGCTCGGGCTGACGCTGGGCGAGGTGGCCGCCGGCCTGAGGGACGCCCGCGCCGACAGCCCCCACCGCATGGCGGTCACGCACCGCCCCGACGGCGTGAGCGTCGTCGACGACTCCTACAACGCCAACCCCGAGTCGGTGCGCGCCGCGCTGCGCGCGCTGACGGCCATGAGGGGCCCGGACAAGCAGCGGCGCACGTGGGCCGTCCTCGGCGAGATGCTCGAGCTGGGCGCCGGCACCATCGCCGCGCACGACGGCGTGGGCCGCTACGCGGTGCGCCTGGACATCTCGCGGGTGCTCGCCGTCGGCGCCGGCGCGCGCCCGCTGCACCTCGGGGCCGTCATGGAGGGCTCCTGGGGTGAGGAGTCGGCGTGGGTGGCGAGCGCCGACGACGCGCTCGATCTGCTCGCCGCCGAGATCCAGGCGGGGGACGTCGTGCTCGTCAAGGGCTCGAACGCCACGGGCCTGCAGGGCCTCGCCGACGCCCTCGTGGCCGGCGCGGCCCCCGCGGCCCCGGCGACGGCACCCCCCGCGGGCGCGCCGTCGTCCGCCCCGCCCCGCCCCGTCACGGAGGACGCCTCGTGAAGCTCATCCTCCTCGCCGGCGGCGTCGGGCTCGTCCTCGCGCTGTTCGGCACGCCGCTCTACATCCGCTTCCTCGTCAAGCGCGGGTACGGCCAGTTCATCCGCGACGACGGCCCCACCGCCCACCACACCAAGCGCGGGACCCCCACCATGGGCGGGGCGGTGATCATCGCGGCCACCGTGCTGGGCTACCTCGCGGCCCACCTCGTCGTGCTCGCCCCCGCCACCGCGTCGGGCCTGCTGGTCCTCGGGCTCATGGTCGGCCTCGGCGCCGTGGGGTTCGCGGACGACTTCATCAAGATCTCCAAGCAGCGCTCCCTCGGTCTGCGCTCGCTGCCCAAGCTCGCGGGCCAGGTGCTCGTCGGGCTGGTGTTCGCCCTCCTGGCGCTGCAGTTCCCCGATCCCGGGGGGCGCACGCCGGCCTCGACGGCCATCTCCTTCACCCGGGACACCCCGCTCGACCTCGCGGGCCTGGGGACCGCGCTGGGACTGGTGGCCTTCGTCGGCTGGGTGCTGCTCATCACCGCCGCCACGTCCAACGGCGTCAACCTCACCGACGGGCTCGACGGGCTGGCGAGCTCGGCCACCGCGGCGGTCGCGAGCGCGTACGTGCTCATCGGCATCTGGCAGTACAACCAGTCCTGCGAGCTCAACGGCCTCGAGCTGGCGCTGACGTGCTACTCCACGCGCGACCCGCTCGACGTGGCCGTGGTGGCCGCCGCGCTGGCCGGGGCGTGCATCGGCTTCCTGTGGTGGAACACCTCACCGGCGAAGATCTTCATGGGCGACACCGGGTCGCTCGCCCTCGGCGGGGCCCTCGCCGGGCTCGCCGTGGTCTCGCGCACCGAGCTGCTCCTCATCGTCCTCGGCGGCCTCTTCGTCATCATCACCCTCTCGGTCGTCATCCAGGTCGGCTCCTTCAAGCTCACGCGCAAGCGGGTCTTCCGGATGGCCCCGCTGCAGCACCACTTCGAGCTGGTGGGGTGGGCCGAGGTGACGATCGTGACCCGCTTCGTCATCGTGGCCATCCTGTTCGTCGCCCTGGGCCTGGGCATCTTCTACGCGGAATGGATCGTGGGCGCCGATGTCACCTGAGGACGCACCCGAGGTGCTGGACGTGGACGGGCGCCGCGTGGTCGTGGCCGGGCTCGGGGTCTCCGGGGCCGCAGCGGCCTACGCCCTCGCCGAGCGCGGGGCCGACGTCGTGGCCCTGGACGCCCGCCCGGCCGGGAGCTCACCGGCCCTCGACGACGCCGTGGGCCTGCTCGGCGTGCTCGGCGGGCGCGCGCTGCTCGGCCCCGAGGCCGCCGCGTCGCTGCCGGGACCCGCGCCGGACCTGCTCGTCGTCTCGCCCGGCTGGCGGCCCGACGCCCCCGTGGTCACCGCCGCCCGGGGAGCGGGCGCCGCGGTGTGGGGGGAGGTGGAGCTGGCGTGGCGCCTGCGCGGTCCCGGCGCCGCGCCCTGGCTGTGCGTGACCGGCACCAACGGCAAGACGACGACCGTCACCATGCTGGCCGCCATGCTCGCGGCCAACGGCGAGGCCGCGGTGGCCGCGGGCAACATCGGGACCCCGCTCGTCGAGGCCGTGCTCGACCCCGTCGGCCACGAGGTCCTCGCCGTCGAGCTCTCCAGCTTCCAGCTGCACGGCGCGCTGAGCCTGTCCCCGCAGGCGTCGGTCTGCCTCAACGTCGCCGAGGACCACGTCGACTGGCACGGGTCCATGGCCGCGTACGCCGCGGACAAGGCCAAGGTCTACGAGCGCACCCAGGTCGCCTGCGTCTACGACGCCGACGATCCCGCGCGCACCACCGAGTCCATGGTGGCCGACGCCGACGTCGTCGAGGGCGCCCGCGCGATCGGCACCACCCGGGGGGTGCCCGCCGTCGGGATGCTGGGGGTGGTCGACGACGTCCTCTGCGACCGCGCCTTCATCGCCGAGCGGGCCACGAAGGCCGCCGAGCTGGCCAGCCTGGCCGACCTCACGGCCGGGACCCCCGGCGGGCGCCTGGCCCCGCACACCATCACCAACGCCCTGGCCGCGGCGGCGCTGGCCCGCGCGCACGGCGTGAGCGCCCGCGCCGTGCGGGACGGGCTCCGCGGCACCGCCTCGGGCGCCCACCGCGGCGAGGTGGTCGGGCGCACCGGCGACGTGGTGTGGGTCGACGACTCCAAGGCCACGAACCCCCACGCGGCCGCCGCGGCCCTCGCCGGCGTGACGGCGAGCGGTGCGCGCGCGGTGTGGATCGCCGGAGGCCTGGCGAAGGGCGCCACCTTCGACGACCTCGTGGCCGGCGCCCGGGAGACCTTGCGCGCGGTGGTGCTCATCGGCACCGACACCAGCGCCCTGCGGGCCGCGCTCGCGGCGCACGCCCCGGACGTCCCGACGGTGACGACCACCGGGGACCGGCCCGCGGCCGTCATGGGCTCCGCCGTGGCCGCCGCCAGCTCCCTGGCGCGAGCCGGGGACGTGGTGCTCCTGGCGCCGGCGTCCGCGTCCATGGACCAGTTCACCGACTACGGCGAGCGGGGCGACGCCTTCGTGGCCGCCGTCCGCGCCGCGGGAGCGAGCAGCCGATGACCGCCACGCGCACGCCGCGCACCACCGCCGCGACCCGGCCCCCCGTGCTCCACGGGCCTGCTGGCCCGAGCGTCCGCGGCGCCGCGGCGCTGCGCGGGCGCGAGCGGCGCCGGCGCGCCACCGCGTGGGCGGACGCCGCGGTCGGCGGCCCGCTGCCCGGCGCGGCGGCACGCTGGGACACCCCCGCGACGACGTGGTACGTCCTCGTCGGCGCGACGACCCTCATGGTGGCCCTCGGCCTGGTGATGGTCCTGTCCTCCTCCTCGGTGGAGACCTATGCTGAGGCGGACTCCGCCGGGCGGTCCGCGCTGACCACCCTCACCCCGGCCCTGCGGCAGACGGCCTTCGCCCTGGTGGGGCTGGCGGCCGCCTGGGCTCTCTCACGGGTGCCGCTGCGCTGGTGGCGGACCTCCCTGGCCCTGCCGCTGCTCGCGGTCGTGGGGGCGACCGGTCTGCAGCTGCTCGTCGTGTTCTCGCCGCTGGGTGTGGACGTGGGCGGCAACCTCAACTGGCTCCGCGTGGGACCGATGACCCTCCAGCCCTCCGAGCTCCTCAAGCTCGCCTCCGTCGTGTGGTGCGCGGCGGTCCTGGCCCGCAACCGCTCCCGGCTGGGACGCTTCGTCCCCGCCGTGGTCCCGGTGGCGATCGGCACGGCGCCGGGTCTCGCGCTGGTCGTCCTCGGGCGGGACCTCGGCACGGCCATGGTCCTCGCCGCGGCGGTCATGGCCGCCCTCTTCGTCGCCGGCGTGCGGCTGCGCCACCTCGCGGCGCTCGTCGTCCCGGCCCTGCTGGCCGTCGCGGCGGCGGCCCTGACCAGCGCCAACCGGCGCGGGCGCATCGAGGCGTTCTTCGCCGGCGGGGGGGCCGACGCCGACGGCGTCGGCTGGCAGAGCGTCCACAGCCAGTACGCCCTCGCCTCCGGAGGCCTCGCGGGGCTGGGGCTCGGCGCCAGCCGCGAGAAGTGGAGCTGGCTGCCCGAGGCGCACAACGACTTCATCTTCGCCATCGTGGGTGAGGAGCTGGGCCTCCTGGGGACCCTCACGGTGCTCTTCCTGCTCACGGCCATCGCCTGGGCGTGCGCGCGCACGGTGCGGGCCAGCCACGAGCTGTTCGTCAAGGTGGCCGTCGGCGGGGTCCTCGCGTGGCTCCTCGGTCAGGCGCTGGTGAACATCGCCGTGGTCATCGGCCTGCTGCCCGTGCTCGGGGTGCCCCTGCCGCTGATCTCCTCGGGAGGCTCGGCCCTCGTCGCCGCGCTCGCCGCCATCGGGCTCGTGCTCGGGTGCGTGCGCTCGCTGCCCGGGGCGGCGAGGACCCTCGCCGCCCGGCCCTCCTCCGCGCCGACGACGCTGGCGGTGACGACCGCACTCGCGGGGGCTGCCGGACCCCCGGCGACGCCCTCGAGGGTGAGGTCGCGGCGATGAGCGCTCCGCTGAGGGTGCTGCTCGCCGGGGGAGGCACGGCCGGCCACGTCCAGCCGCTGCTCGCGCTCGCCGACGCCCTGCGGGCCCGCGTGCCCGACGCCCACGTGCTGGTGCTGGGCACCGCCGCCGGCCTCGAGCACCGGCTCGTGCCCGAGCGCGGCTACGAGCTCGCCCAGGTCGACCGCGTCCCGCTCCCGCGCCGCCCCGGGGCGGACCTCGTCGCCCTGCCGGCCCGCCTGGCCCGGGCCGTGCGCCAGGCG
>JARIBR010000328.1 GCA_029258695.1 Quadrisphaera sp. | reverse complement strand
CTGGGCCGGGCCCTCGGGGAGACGATGGCCGTGGCGCTGCTGCTCTCCGCCTCCGGCGGGGTGACGCTGAACCTCATCAGCTCGGCCAACCCGGGCACCATCGCCGCGAACATCGCGCTGCAGTTCCCGGAGTCCACCGGCCTCGGCACCAACGTCCTCGTCGCCACCGGGCTGGTGCTCTTCGTCGTCACCTTCGCCGTCAACCTCGCCGCCCGCGCCATCGTGGGCCGGCGCGCCGAGTTCTCGGAGACCACCTGATGACCGACGTCGCGCACGAGGCGCTCGCCCAGACCCGCGGCGGGGACGGGCCCACGCCGCCGCGGCCCCGCCCCACGTCGCTCGGCTCGCGCTCCCTGCCGCGGTGGGCCACCCCCGCCTCCTTCGGGCTCGGGGCGCTCGTCGCCGCCGCGGTGTCCGCCGCGGTGGGGTTCTCCGTGGCCGGCTTCGTCGTCATGACCGCGCTGGCCGGGGCCCTGGTGCTCACGCTCGCGTCGGTGAGCGTGGAGGGTCGGCGCCGCGCGACCGACCGCACCGCCTCGACCCTGGTGACCGGGGCGTTCCTGCTCGCGCTCGCGCCGCTGGTCTCCCTGCTGTGGACCGTGGTGACCCGCGGTGCGGGCCGCCTGGACGGGCAGTTCTTCACCTGGTCGATGGCCGGGGTGGTGGGCGCGGGGGGCGGCGCGTTCCACGCCCTGGTCGGCACGCTGGTCATCACGGCGCTGGCCACCGTCATCTCGGTGCCGATCGGCCTGCTGACCGCGGTGTACCTCGTCGAGTACGGCGGCGGCAGGCTCTCGCGCGCGATCACCTTCCTCGTCGACGTGATGACCGGCATCCCGTCCATCGTCGCGGGACTGTTCGCCGTGGCGCTGTTCACGCTGTTCTTCGGGCCGGGGGTGCGCCTGGGCATCATGGGCTCGGTGGCGCTCGCGGTGCTGATGATCCCGCTGGTGGTGCGCTCCACCGAGGAGATGCTCAAGCTCGTGCCCCACGAGCTGCGGGAGGCCTCCTACGCCCTGGGGGTGCCGAAGTGGCTCACGATCGTCAAGGTGGTGCTGCGCACCGCGGTCGGGGGCATCGCCACCGGGGTGACGCTGGCGATCGCCCGCGTGCTCGGCGAGACCGCGCCGCTGCTCCTGACGACCGGGCTGACCAGCGGGACCAGCTGGAACCCCTTCGAGGGACGCATGGCCTCGCTGCCGGTGTTCGCCTGGTACCAGTACGTGCAGCCGGGCATCCCCCCCGAGCCGTTCGTCGACCGGGCCTGGACAGCGGCCCTGGTGCTCATCATCCTGGTGATGGCCTTCAACCTGATCGCCCGGCTGATCTCCCGGGTCTTCGCCCCGAAGACCCGCTGACCGCGGGCCAGCCCCCCGCTCACCCCGCACGTCCACCCCTGCGCGACGACCTCGAAGGACTGTCATGGCCAAACGGATCGACGTCTCGGACCTCGACATCTACTACGACGACTTCCTCGCCGTCGAGAAGGTCACCATGACCATCGAGCCGCGCACGGTGACGGCCCTCATCGGGCCGTCGGGGTGCGGGAAGTCCACCTTCCTGCGCTCGCTGAACCGCATGCACGAGGTCATCCCCAAGGCCCACGTCCGCGGCAAGGTGGTCATGGACGGCCAGGACATCTACGGCCACGACGTGGACCCGGTGGACGTGCGCCGCTCCATCGGCATGGTCTTCCAGCGGCCCAACCCCTTCCCCACCATGTCCATCCGCGAGAACGTCCTCGCCGGGTCGCGGCTGAACAACCGCCGGATGAAGAAGGCCGAGGCGCAGGAGCTCACGGAGAGCTCGCTGCGGGGGGCCAACCTGTGGGAGGAGGTGAAGGACCGCCTCGACCGGCCCGGCGCCGGGCTGTCCGGCGGGCAGCAGCAGCGGCTGTGCATCGCGCGCGCCATCGCCGTGCAGCCCCAGGTGCTGCTCATGGACGAGCCGTGCTCGGCGCTCGACCCGGTGTCCACCCTCGCCATCGAGGACCTCATCACCGACCTGAAGCAGGACTACACGATCGTCATCGTGACGCACAACATGCAGCAGGCCTCACGGGTCTCGGACGAGACGGGGTTCTTCTCCATCACCGCCACGGGGGAGCCGGGGAAGCTCGTGGAGATGTCGGACACGGCGACGATGTTCTCCAACCCCTCGCAGAAGGCCACCGAGGACTACGTCTCCGGGCGCTTCGGCTGACGGGGCCCGCTGCCCTCACGCAGGGCCAGCGAGGACGGCCCCGACGGCGAGGCCGAGCAGGCCCGAGAGCGGCACCACGGCCACCGCCGACCCGGCGAGGACGAGCAGCCGCGCGCTGACCCACGGAGCGCCCCGCACCGCGGCGGCGGCGCCCCCGGCGGCGCTGGCGGCGACGCGCACCGGGACGAGCGCCCCGAGGACCGCCCCACCCACCAGCACCGCGGCGGCGCAGGCCTGGCTCACGGCGCCGACGACGGGGGGGACTCGTGCGACGGGGCGCTCACGCCGCAGCGCGAGCACCAGCCACGCGCCCGCGCCCAGCGCCACCGCCGCCGCGAGCAGGACCTCCACGCCACCCGACGCCGCCGCGCCGGGCACCGCCCCGCCCGGCGCGGCAGCGCCGCCCCGACCCGCCGCGAGCGAGACGAGCAGGCTCGCCAGGGCCACCACCTGCATCCCGGCGCCGACCCCGAGCAGCACCACGGTCAGCGGCGTCAGCGCCCGCGAGCGCCGGTGCACCGGTTCCGGCGTGGCGTGGCGCAGCACCCAGGTCACGAGCCCGAGGACGGCGCCGGCGCCGGCGGCGGCGACCAGCGGACCGGCCACGGGAGCCAGCAGGGCCCGCGGTGCGAGCGCGGCCCACGGCACGCTGCCTCCCACGGCGACGAGCGCGCCGAGGGCCGCGGCCAGGGCGGACACCAGCCCCGGCGCGGCGAGGCCCCCGCGGCGGTGGGCGGCGCCGGTCACCGGCCTCTCGCCGCGCTCGGCAGCCCTGCGCGCGAGCGCGACCGCGCCCCGGCAGAGCCCCCACGCGAGGGCCGGCCCCAGCGCTCCGGCGAGGGCCACCACGGCGCCGCTGCGGGGAGCGCTGTCGGCCAGCGCTGCCGACAGCGGGGCGCCGAGCCCCGCGTCGAGACCTCCGAGCGTCGCGGTGAGCACCCCGCCCAGCGCGAGGGCCCCGACGACCAGGGCGCACGCGCTCGCGACGTCCGTCGCGCCGGGCGCGAGGGCGGCGCGGACCAGCGTGGCCGCGAGCACGGCGCCGAAGGCCGCGCTCGCGGCCACCACGGCAGCGGTGGCCACCAGGGTCCAGGGGTCCACGCGGGGTCAGGTGCCCTCGACGGCGATGAGCTCGACGCGGTGGGCGACCGTCTCGAAGGCGTCGGCGGCGGCCTTGAGCCGGCCGAGCACGTCGCGCAGGGCGATGACCCGGCGCAGGTCCGGCTCGTCGGCCATGAGCACCGTGACCGCCGCCCGGTAGAGGCTGGAGGCGTGGTTCTCCAGGCGGTTCACCTCCACCCAGTAGTCCGCGAGGTCCCGGGCCCGGTCGAGGCCACGCACGGCGGACGCGGTCAGCTCGGCCTGGCGCTGGAGGACCGCGACGACGTCGAAGGCCGCGGGGGGCAGCTCTCCGAGGGCGTAGCGCGCCGCGAGGTCGGCGGAGCCGGCCACGTGGTCCAGGCAGTCGTCCAGGGCGCTGGCCAGGAGGTAGGCGTGGCTGCGGGAGAAGGGCAGCACGAGGGAGGCGTTGATGCGACGGACCACCTCGTGGGTGCTCTCGTCGGCGGTGCGCTCGAGACCCACGAGGGCCTCGACGGCGGCGCTGGCCCCTGGCCCGGTGCCCAGGGCCTGCGGCATCAGGCGCGTGCCGGCGACCACGTGGTCCGCGCTGGCGGCGAGGAGGTCGATCACCGAGCGGTCGCGCGGCAGGAGGAACACGGTGGGCTCTCCCCTCGGGCGTCCGGGGCGGCCCGGTGCCGCCCGCGGACGGACGATAGCGGGGCGCCGGGGCTCAGCGCTGCGGGGCAACCCCGAGGGCCTCGTCGATGCGCTCCTGGGTCAGGTCGCCGTCCTCGGAGGCGACCACGACGAGGTCGCCGTAGAGCTCGATCTCCTCCGCGAGGACGTCGTCACCCAGGGCTGCACCGTGCATGGGTCGAGAGTACGCGCGTCGCTCCTCGAGGAGCAACGGTCATCACCGGCCGCTGGCCCTCACGCGTCCGCGACGTGGCGGCCCCGGCGCCGGCGCGCCGACGGCGCGGGGCGCACCCCGAAACCGGTGGCCCGCGCCCGCTCGCCCCACGCCGCGACGGTCCCCGCCAGCGCCGCCTCGGTGGCGGGCCGCCCGAACCACCAGCCCTGCCCGTGGTCGCAGCCCATGGCCGCCAGGGCGAGGGCCTGCTCCTGGGTCTCGACGCCCTCGCCGATGCACACGAGGTCGTGGGCGTGGGCGAGCTCGACGACGGTGCGCACCACCGACTCCGCGGCGGCGTCCTGGCCGAGGCGGGCGACGAAGGAGCGGTCGATCTTGAGGAAGCCCAGCTCCAGGCCCGACAGGTAGCTGAGCGAGGACCACCCCGTGCCGAAGTCGTCCACGCCCACGGCCACCCCGAGGCGCTCCAGGGCGCCGAGCGTGGCGCGCACCCGGTCGCCGCGCTCCAGCAGGGAGTGCTCGGTGATCTCCACGAGCAGGCGACGACCGGCAGCGCCCGCGCCGGCGAGCGCCTCCTCCACCAGGCGGGCCAGGTCCGGTCGCGCCAGGGAGCGCGGGGACATGTTGACCGCGACGGTCGGCGGCTGCGCCCCGCCGGGGTCGCCGGAGCGCCCGCTCGCCACGGCGGCGCCCGGCCCAGCGGTGGTACCCGGCCCGGAGGCCGCGCCGCGCACGGCCTCCGGGGCCTCCCAGCGTGCGGCGAAGGCGGTGGCGTGGCGCAGCACCCACTCGTCCATGACGGTGACCAGGCCCGTCTCCTCGGCGACGTCCATGAACAGCGCCGGCGAGAGCGGGCCCAGCGTGGGGTCGACGACGCGGCACAGCGCCTCCACGCCCCGCACGTCGCCGCTCGCGAGGTCGACGACGGGCTGGTACAGCACTTGAAGGCGCTGCGCGGCCAGCGCCTCGCGCAGCACCTGCTCGGTGCGCACGCGCGCGCGGGCCGCCTCCCCGATCTCGGGGCGGAAGACCAGTGCGCTGGAGGGCCCGATCTCCCGGGCGCGGTGCAGCGCCAGCTCCGCGCGGTGGCTGAGCTCCTCGACGTCGAGGACGTCGCCGCCGTCGCTGATCGCGGCGCCGACGCTCGCGGTGATCGCCGGCGACGACGCCCCGGTACCCGGGAGGACCATCGGCTCGGCGAGGGCGGCGACGACGTCGTCCGCCGCGTCGCGGGCCATGCCGGCCGTGGGCAGGTCGGTGAGCAGCGCCGCGAACGTGTCACCGCCCAGGCGCACCACCGTCGAGCCCACGGGCACCGCGCCCTGGACCCGGCGGGCCGCCTCGGCGAGGACCTGGTCGCCGGCCGCGCGGCCCAAGGTGTCGTTGACGCGGCCGAAGCGGTCGACGTCGACGACGAGCAGCGCCACGCAGCGGTCGGTGCTCGCGGTGGCCACCGCCGCGGCGCCGCGCTCCTCCAGGGCGGCGCGCCCCAGCAGCCCCGTGAGCGCGTCGCGGTGCTCCAGGCGCCCGAGCCCGGTGACGTCGACGACGGCCCCGAACATCCGGGACACGGCGCCGGAGACGTCGGTGGCCACCTCCGTCCAGGCGTGGACGACGCGCTCGACCCCGTCGAGCCCGACGAGGCGCAGCTGCTCCTGGTAACCCTGCCCGCTCGCGCGCGCCAGGGTGAACGCGGCGCGCACCCGGGGCCGGTCGTGCTCGTGGACGAGGGACCACCACAGCTCCATCGTGGGGCGCAGCGAGCACGGCCTGGCCCCGACGAGCCGGTACGTGGGGTCCGCCCAGCCCAGCCGGCCGGTGGCCAGGTCGAGGTCCCAGCCGGCGGCCGCGCGCAGCGAGGACAGCCCGTCGCTCGCCCGGCGCCGCGCGCGGGTCGGGGCCCCCGCAGGGCGGGCGCCGGTCGCGAGGCGGTCGGGCGACCACCCGGAAGGAGGAGGCGTCGGGAGCACCTGGTGAGCGTGTCACTCGTCGTAGCGGATCTTGGGCTTTTCCCGGCTCCGGTGGTCCGTGGCGCAGCGATCCGTGACGACGTGAGGCCAGGGTGCGCCCCTGGTGCACGAGGGGTCACGGCGCCCTGCTCAGCGTGAGAGGGCTCAGGCGTCCTCGGGGGTCCAGGCGATCTGGACGAGCTCGGGAGGGTCCTGGCGCCGGGCGAGCAGCGCGCGCCCCGGCGGCAGCGCGCGCAGACGGGCCCCGTGCAGCACCGTCCCCTCCTCCGGCGAGCCGGACAGCAGCAGGCCGGGGGTCCCGAGCTCGCGCAGACGCCGCACCACCGGTGTCGTCATGCCCACCAGCGCTCCCCCGGCGGCGCGCGCGCGCACCAGGTGCAGCCCCACGTCGCGCGCCACGGGCAGCAGGTCCAGCAGCTGGGCCACGGGATCGCCGCTGGGCGCCGCGACGAGGTCGTGGTCGTCCACGACGACGAGCGCGCGCGGCCCCTCCCACCAGCTGCCGTCGCGCAGCTGCTCGCGGGTGACGTCGGGGCCGGGCAGCCGGGCGGCGAGCTTCGTGAACAGGGCGCCCAGCGCCTCGGCGGCGGCGGGCGCGGAGGCGCAGTACGTCGACAGGTGGTCCTGCTCGACCGCGTCGAGCAGGCCGCGGCGGTAGTCCACCACCACGACGCGCAGCTCCTCGGGGCCGTGGCGGGCGGTCGTCTGCGCGATCAGGGTCCGCAGCGCCGCCGTGCGCCCGGACCGCGAGTCACCCATCACCAGCAGGTAGGGGTCGGCGCCGAGGAGGTCCACGCGGGCCGGGCCCAGGTCACGCTCGCGGACGCCGATGGCGACACCGGCCTCCCCGGGTCCAGGCTCCGGAAGGTCGCCGACGTCCACGCGCTCCGGCAGCAGGAGCACTGGCGGCGCACCGGCGCCGCCCACCGCCTGGCTCACCGCCCGGCCCGCGGCGGCCAGGGACACCGCCACGGGCCGG
>JARIBR010000307.1 GCA_029258695.1 Quadrisphaera sp. | reverse complement strand
GGGGCCTCGAGCTGGCGCAGGCGCTGACGGCGGCGCTCGAGGAGCCCTTCCTCGTCGAGCACGTGCGCCTGCACGTCGGCGCGAGCATCGGGGTGGCCAGCGCGCCGGACCCCGCGAGCACCCTCAGCGAGCTGCTGAGGTGCGCGGACGTGGCGATGTACGAGGCGAAGCACCACCACGTGCCGTTCGTCGCGTTCAGCGGTGCGCAGGGCTCCGCGACCAGCGAGCGTCTGCGCACCACCGAGGAGCTGCGCGAGGCGTTCACCCGCGGCGAGCTGGTGGTGCACCTGCAGCCGCAGGTGCTGCTGGCTGGTGCTGGTGCTGGTGCTGGTGGGGGGCGCTGGGGCGGCGTGGTCGGGGTGGAGGCGCTGGTGCGCTGGGAGCACCCGACGCGGGGCCTGCTGGCGCCGGGCGCGTTCCTCGACCACGTGGAGCGGGCTGGTCTCCAGCGGCGGCTGGCCGAGCGGGTGCTCGACGTCTCCCTCGCCGCCGCCGCCCGGTGGTGGGGCCGGGGGTGCGCCGTGCCGGTCTCGGTCAACCTCTCGGCGGCGGACGTCATCGACGTCGACCTCCCGTCCGCGGTGCTCGCGGCCCTGGAGCGTCACGCGCTGCCGGCGACGGCGCTGACGGTGGAGCTGACGGAGGACGCGCTGATGCAGGACGCCGAGCGCGGCAGCGCGGTGCTCCAGGTGCTGCGCGACGCCGGGGTCGGGGTCTCCATCGACGACTACGGCACGGGGTACGCCTCGCTGGCCTACCTGCGCTCACTGCCGGCGGACGAGCTGAAGCTGGACCGGGCCTTCACCTCCGACGTGGTGAGCGACCCGCGGGCGATGTCGATCGTGCGCAGCACCGCCGGCCTGGCGCACGAGCTGGGCATGCACCTGGTGGCCGAGGGCATCGAGACGGCCGAGGTGCTCGAGCAGCTGGCCGCCCTGGGGTGCGACCGCGGGCAGGGGTACTTCGTGGCGCGGCCCATGCCCGTCGAGAACCTCCTGCGCTGGCTCGAGGACGCCGGTGCCACGGAACGGTCCGCCGCGCTGCGCGTCAGCCCGGCGGCACCTGCGTCGTCGGGATCGCCGGGTCACCCTTGGACAGCGCCAGGCCCTCCCACGGCAGCGTCACCATGACCTCGCGCACGTGCTCGCGCACGGACTCCAGGCTCACCGGCTCGCCCACGCGTCGCCCCCCGCGCAGGTAGGGCACCTGCAGCGACCGGTCACCGTCGCGCGCGTCCGGGGTGCCCGCTGCGGAGACGACCTCCTCGGTGGCCGTCCCGCTCGGGCGGTGGCGGCGGACCGCGACCTTCGCCCCGCCGTGGCTGGCCTTGGAGTCCGAGCGCTTCGCGACCGGGCGCCCGCCGGACTCCACGAGCTTGTAGACGAAGTCGGCCGTGGGGAAGCCGGACCCGGTGACGACGGAGGTGCCCACGCCGTAGGAGTCCACCGGGGCGGTGGCCAGGGCGGCGAGGGCGTACTCGTCCAGGTCCCCGGAGATGACGATGCGGGTGGCGGTGTTGCCCAGGGCGTCGAGCTGCGCGCGGGCCTGGTGGGCCCAGACGGAGAGGTCCCCGGAGTCGATGCGCACGGCGCCCAGCCCCGGGCCGGCGGCGGCGACGGCCCGCTCGATCCCCCGGGAGATGTCGTAGGTGTCGACCAGCAGGGTGGTCCCGGCGCCGAGCGCGGCGACCTGGGCCGCGAAGGCCTCCTCCTCGGTGGCGTGGGCGAGGGTGAAGGAGTGAGCCGACGTCCCCGCGGTCGGCACGCCCCAGCGCTGTCCGGCCGCGAGGTTCGACGTGGCGGAGAAACCCCCGAGGTAGGCGGCGCGCGCTGCGGCGACGGCGGCCTGCTCGTGGGTGCGCCGGCTGCCCATCTCCACGAGCGTGCGGTGCCCGGCGGCCGAGGCCATGCGCGCGGCGGCGGAGGCCACGGCGGTGTCGTGGTTGAGGATGGACAGGACGACGGTCTCCAGCAGCACGGCGTCGGCGAAGGAGCCGCGCACGGTGAGCACCGGGGACCCGGGCAGGTAGACCTCCCCCTCGCGGTACCCGTCGACGTCGCCGGTGAAGCGGTACGCGGCGAGGTGCTCGAGGGCGTCGTCGGCGAGGTCGGTGCTCGCGCGCAGGTGCTCGATCGCGGCGTCGTCGAACGTGAACGCCTCGACGGCCCGGAGGACCCGCTCGGTACCGGCGACGATCCCGTAGCGCCGGCCGTCGGGCAGGCGCCGGGCGAAGACCTCGAAGACGCTGGGGGTGGCCCCCGCGCCGCTGCGCAGCGCCGCGGCCAGCATGGTCAGCTCGTACTGGTCGGTCAGCAGCGCGGTGGTCTCCACGGGGGTCACCGTAGAGGGCTCTGCGGCAGCGGACCCGTACGATCGTCGTCCGTGAGGGATGGTCGGGCGGTGAGCGGCGCGTCGGCTGGCGGCGCCGTGCTCGCCGCCGCGGCGGGCGTGAGCATGGCCGCTGCCCCCGTCGAGGCACCGGCACCCGTGGCCGAGGAGGACCTCGAGGCCCTCACGACGCCGGACGTGCCATGGGTGACCCTCGTCTGGAACGACCCCGTGAACCTCATGAGCTACGTCGCGCACGTCTTCCGCAGCCACTTCGGCTACTCCCGCGCGAAGGCCGAGAAGCTCATGCGCCAGGTGCACGAGGAAGGTCGAGCCGTCGTGTCCACGGGCACGCGCGAGGAGATGGAGCGCGACACCGAGGCGATGCACGGCTACGGCCTGTGGGCGACCTTCCGCAAGGACGACTGAGTGGCCACCCGGTTCTCGCGCTCGCGGCGCGGCATCACCGCCCGGCTGGACGCGGGGGAGCGCGAGGTGCTGCGCTCGCTCATGGGTGACGTGGCGACGATGCTCGCCCCCGACGCCGCGTCGTCCGCGGACGGCCTCCCGGGCGGGGGCGACGGGCCTCCCGCCGAGCAGGACCCGCTCGAGGCGATGCTCGGGATCACCGAGGAGGCCTCCCTCCCCGAGGACCCTGCCCTCGCGCGGCTGCTGCCCGACGCCAGCCGCGACGACGACGAGGTCTCGGCGGAGTTCCGTCGCTACACCGAGGCCGGGCTGCGCGCGCGCAAGCTCGAGGCTCTGGCGACCGCCGTGGCGACGCTGGTCGCCGCCGACGAGGCCGAGGCCGCCGAGCTCGCGGCCAGCGCCGAGGAGGGCGGCGGTGAGGACGCCGCGCGCGGTCCGGCGTCCCCGGCGCTCGCGCTCGTCGGGGCGATCACGCGGCGCTCCAGCGCGGGGAGGAACCCTTCGGGGGCTCCCCGCGGGGGGAGCCTCGTGCTCGACGACGCCCAGGCCACCGCGTGGCTGACGGCCCTGAACGACGTGCGGCTCGTCGTCGCCGAGCGCATGGGGCTGCGCACCGACGAGGACGCCTCACGCGTGGCGCTCATCGCCTCACGGCCGGGCGTCGTCTCGGAGGAGGAGGCGACGGTGGCGTGGCTCGCGTCGGTCTACGACTTCCTCACGTGGCTGCAGGAGACGCTCGTCGCCGCGGTGGCCAGCGGGGGCTACCGGTGAGTCTCGCCGCCCCCGGCGGCGGGCGCGGCGTCGACGCGCCGATCGGGGTCTTCGACTCCGGTCTCGGCGGGCTGACGGTGGCGCGTGCCGTCCTCGACCAGCTGCCCCACGAACCGGTGCTCTACCTCGGCGACACCGCCCGGGCGCCCTACGGTCCGCGTCCCATCGCGCAGGTGCGCCGCTACGCGCTGGAGTGCCTCGACGAGCTGGTCGAGCGGGGCGTCAAGATGCTCGTCATCGCCTGCAACTCCGCGTCCGCCGCGGTGCTCGGAGACGCCCGGGAGCGCTACGACGTCCCGGTCGTCGAGGTGATCCGACCCGCGGTCCGCCGGGCGGTGCGCTCGACGCGCAACGGTCGGGTGGGCGTGGTGTGCACGAGCGCGACGGCGACGTCGGGCGCGTACGCCGACGCGTTCACCGCCGCGCCCGACGTCGAGGTGATCACCCAGCCGTGCCCGCGCTTCGTGGAGTTCGTCGAGGCGGGTGTCACCGGCGGCGACGAGCTGCTGGCCGTGGCGGCGGGCTACCTCGAGCCGCTCAAGGAGGCCGGCGTCGACACGCTCGTCCTCGGGTGCACCCACTACCCGCTGCTGACGGGGGTCATCTCCTACGTCATGGGGGAGGACGTCGCGCTCGTGTCCTCCGCGGAGGAGACCGCCCAGGTGGTCTACCGAGAGCTGGTCTCGCGCGGCATCGCGCGAGGTGACGACGCGCCGCGTCCCGACCACCACTTTCTCACGACCGGCGACCCGCAGACGTTCTCGCCCCTCGCGCAGCGGTTCCTCGGCGCTACGGAGGTCGCCGTGCAGGCCGAGGCGCTGACGGTGGCTGCGCACACCGGGTCGCACACCGGGTCGCACACCGGACCACCCACCGGGGCGCTGCCGCGCACCACCGCGCCGATCGTCGCGGCGAGCCCCCGAGCACGCTCGTGAGGCTCGTGCCCGTCGGGGTCTCCGGCTCCCTGCCCGGGCCCGCCTCGCCGGCCTCCTGCTACCTCGTCGAGGCCGACGCCGTGGCCGACGACGGGTCGCGGCGCACCTGGCGGGTGGTCCTCGACCTCGGCAGCGGGGCGTTCGGCCCGCTGCAGGGTCTCGCGGGCGTGGAGACGCTGGACGCCGTGGCGCTGACCCACCTGCACGCGGACCACTGCCTCGACGTCACGGCCCTGCACGTCGCGGCCCGCCACGGTCCGCTGGCCGCGGTGATGGACCGGCGAGGTCTCCCGGTGTGGGCACCGGCCGGGGCCCACGAGCGGCTCAGCCGCGCGTACGACGCCGAGGCGGACCGCCCCGAGACTCTGCCGGGCCCGCTGACCTTCCACGAGTGGAGCGCCCGCGAGCCGGTCCACGTCGGCCCGCTGACCCTCACCCCGGTCCCCGTCCACCACCCGGTGCCCGCGTTCGGCATCGCGGTGGTGGGGCCGTCCGAGGCCGGGAGGAGGGTCACGCTCGCCTACACCGGCGACACCGACGCCGGGCCGGGTCTCGACGAGCTGGCCGCCGGCGCCGACGTGCTGCTCTGCGAGGCCAGCGCCCTGTCCGTGGCCGCCGGCGGCCCGGACCTGTCGGGGATCCACCTCAGCGGGCGCGGCGCCGGTGAGGTCGCCGTGCGCGCCGGCGTGGGTCGCCTCGTGCTCACCCACGTGCCGCCGTGGGCCGACGCCGCTGCCATCCTCGCCGAGGCCCGTGACGCCGTCGGCGGGGCGCTGCCCGTCTCGCTGGCCGTCCCCGGCGGTGTGATCAGTCTCTGACGTCGGGAGCCCCTGGTGTCGGGAGTCCCTGGTGTCAGGAGCCCCCGATGTCGGGAGCCTCTGATGTCGGGGCCGGTGGCTCGTCGGTGCCTATGCTCCGATCATGAGTGATCGCCCCGAGGCTCCCGCTGCCGAACCCGCTGCTGACCCCGCCCCGGTGCTGGCCGCCGCCCGGCGGGCCGGGGTGGAGCTGCACCCGGACGCCGTCCGGTTCCTCGCGGCCAAGCAGGGCGCCCCGCCGCTGGACACCCAGAGCGCCGAGCAGAACCGCCAGGGCCTGACGATGGCGCTGCCGCTGACCGGCACGGGGGCCGACCTGCCGTCCGTCACCGACACGGTGGTGCCCGGGCCGGTCGGCGACGTCCCCGTCCGCGTGTACCGGCCGTCCACGGACCCGGGGTTGCCCGCCGTGCTGTACGCCCACGGCGGCGGCTGGGTGCAGGGGGACCTCGAGGTGTCCGACAGCACGTGCCGCGACCTGGCCGCCGCGTCGGGGGCCGTCGTGGTCTCCGTGCACTACCGCAGGCCCCCGGAGCAGCCCTTCCCCGCGGCCTTCGACGACTACCTCGCCGTCGCGCGACACCTCCTGGCCGGTGGTCACGGGGTGGACGGCAGCCGGGTGGCGCTGTCCGGGGACAGCGCCGGCGGCAACCTCGCCGCGGCCGTGGCGCTGCACCTGCGGGGGCACGACCCGGAGCCGGTGCACCAGGTGCTCGTCTACCCCGTGATCACGCTTGCGGTCGGGGAGAGCGCCAGCTACGAGCGCTTCGCGGAGGGCTTTTCCCTCACCCGTCGCGACATGGCGTACTTCGCGGACCAGTACGCCGCCGGCGCGGACCGCGATGACCCGCGTCTGTCCCCGGGTGCGTGCACCGACCTCACCGGTGCTCCGCCGGCGACCGTGATCCTGGCCGAGGCCGACCCCCTCCACGACGAGGGCGTGGCCTACGCCGAGCGGCTGACGCAGGCCGGTGTCGATGTCGAGCTGCGCGTCTGGCCCGGGCAGGTGCACCCGTTCGTCGCTCTGGGCGCGGCGATGGGCGATGCCCACGAGGCCCGTGCCTACGCCGGCGCCCGCCTGCGGGCCGCGTTCGCCCTTCCGCCGAGGGAGTGATCCCGAGGGAGTGATCCCGAGGGAGTGATGCCTGGCCCGTGGTCCCAGCCCCGTGGCCCCGGGTGCGCCTCGTCGGCTCACACCATGAGGTCCCGGCGCTCGAAGGCGAGGAGCCCCGCGAGCGCCGCCACCACCGTCAGCCCGGCGAGCAGCAGCAGGCCGACCACGTCGAACCCGGTGGTGAGCGGGGCGCCCCCGACGTACCACGACCAGGGTGAGACGTCGGTGAGCCAGCCGGCCGACTCGACTGTGGTGCCCAGGGCGTGGGCGACGTAGGAGACCACGGCCAGCCCTGCGCCCACCGCCAGCGCCACCGTGCGGCGCCCCGTCGCGGCCCCGGTCGCCAGGGCGAGCGTGCCCATGGCGACGGCCAGGGCGAGCAGGCCGCTGCTGATCGCGAGCACGCGGACGGGGGCGACGTCCATCCCGGCCGCCGCGGCGACGGCGAGCACGACCGCGGTCACCACGGCGACCACCGCGACGAGCGAGGCCCACAGCGCCAGCAGCCGTTCGAGGTAGACCTGGCGGCGGCTGGCTGGAGAGGTCAGCTCGAGCTCGAGGGTCCCGTCCTCCTCCGCCGCGGCGATGAGCTGCGCTCCGGAGCCGACGGCGAGGACGAGCAGCAGCGCCGGGCAGATGATGCCGTAGACGGTCGAGGCCAGGTAGCCCGCCGGCGTCGTGATGGCCTGCAGGCCCATGGCCTCGACGAGCGGTCCCGGCAGAGCGTCGACGTAGGAGGCCATGACGTCCGCGTCGGCGCCGAAGGACGGCCAGAAGGCGATGTACATCGCCGCGAGCGCGCCCACCGCCAGGGACCACAGCGCCAGGGACCGGCGACGATGGCGCAGGACGGGCAGGCCCACGGCGCCGGGCGGGGCGGTCATCCGCGGAGCAGGCCGCTCGCGCAGGAGGCGCCCGTGCAGGGGTCGGGGCGACGCGGCGGCGTTCTCAGCGGGCACGGCCGCCCACCTCTCCTGCTGTCTCGCGGGTGGTGTCGCGGGTGGTGTCGCGGTAGAAGTCCATGAACAGCTCCTCCAGCTCTCGGTCCTGCGCCGACCAGCGGGTGACGCGGTGGGCTGCGGCGGCCCTCAGCAGCGCGTCCGGCTCTCCGCGCAGGAGGCACGTCAGACGGGTCCCGGCACCGGCGGGTCCCAGGGTGACGTCCTCGACGCCGGCCAGGTGCTCGAAGGCGGCGGCGCCGACCGGGTCGGCGAACGTGAGCTCCACCCGCTGCCCGGCGCGCTGGCGCAGGGTGGCCACGTCGTCGACGTCGACGATCCGGCCGGCGCGGACGACCGCCACCCGGTCGGCCACCTCCTGGACCTCGGACAGCACGTGCGAGGACATGAGGACGGTGGCGCCCCGCTCCCGGGCCTCGCGCACCATCGCGAGGAACTCCTGCTGCAGCAGGGGGTCCAGACCCGACGTCGGCTCGTCGAGGACGAGGAGCTCGGGGTCGTGGGCGAAGGCCTGGACGAGCCCGACCTTCTGGCGGTTGCCCTTCGACAGCGAGCGGGCCGGCCGGGTGAGGTCCAGGCCGAGGCGCTCCGCCAGGGGGCCGATGGCCGCGCGTCCCACACCGCCGCGCAGCCGGCTTATCGCCTCCAGGAGCTGTCCCGTCCCGGCCCTCGAGGTCAGCGCCAGCTCCCCGGGCAGGTACCCGATGCGGGCCCGCAGCGCGGCGCCGCCGGTGCGCGGGTCGGCGCCGAGCACCTCGACCCGGCCCGACGTGGGGCGCAGCACGTCCAGCAGGACGCGGAGGGTCGTCGACTTGCCGGCTCCGTTCGGGCCGAGGAAGCCGAAGACCTCCCCGCGGCGGACCTCCAGGTCCAGACCGTCGAGGGCTCGGGTGGCGCCGTAGTCCTTGACCAGGGCGCGGACGGCGATGGCCGGGTCGGCGGTGGCCGGGTCGGTGGTGGAGGGCCCGGTCATGGCGGCTCCGGTCATGGCTCCTCCTGCGGTGCCGCTGGTTCGGGCTGCTCGGCTGCGCCGGGCCAGCCCTCGAACGCCTCACGCACCCGCTGGTGGTGGTCCTCGGTGATGACGCCGCGGCTGAGGATCTCGGTGGCGGGGACGGCGTAGGCACCCATCTGCGACGGGTCGCCGGTCAGGTCGACGCCGAGGAGGCGCTCGAGGTGCTCGTGGAGGACCAGTGCTCCGAGCGACCACAGGGTGAGCACCACGGCCCGCTCGCGCGGGGCGTCGCTGGCGGTGCACACGCCGCTCGCCACGGCGGCCTCGGTGTACTCCTGCGCGTCGGCCGCCATCTCGTCGACGAGGGCGGCGACGTGCGGCGAGCCGTCGACGAGCGTGCGGGCGAGGTAGCGCAGCAGCGGCGGGCCCTGGGCAGAGGCGCGCAGGGCTGCGAGCGGGTCGGCGCCGGTGGCCACGGCGGCGCCCTTGCGCTCGCGCACCGTGGCCGCCACGTGCTCGTCGCACGCCACCCGCAGCGCGTCCTTGGAGCCGAAGTGGTGCATGACCAGCGCGGTCGAGACACCGGCGTGCTCGGCGACGGCGCGCACCGGTGTGGCGGCGACGCCTCGCTCGGCGAAGAGCACGAGGGCGGCGTCGCGGATGCGGGCTCGGGCGTTGCGATCACCGGGAGGAGCGGCCATCCACCATGCTGACTGTACGTTCAGTCAAAGTCAAGCGTGACGTGCCGTCGGTACGTGCTCCTACGCTGCCGTCATGCCCGACACGCCCCAGGACGCCAGCGACCCGCCCGCCCCCCGTCACGACGGACGAGCGCCCGACGAGCTGCGCGAGGTGAACCTCACCCGCGGCTACCTCGAGGCCGGTGAGGGCAGCGTGCTGGTCCGCTTCGGCCGGACCACCGTGCTCTGCGTGGCGTCCCTGACCGAGGGAGTGCCCCGGTGGCGCAAGGGCAGCGGGACGGGCTGGGTCACCGCCGAGTACGCGATGCTGCCGCGCGCCACGAGCACCCGCTCCGATCGTGAGTCCGTCCGCGGCAAGGTCGGTGGCCGCACCCACGAGATCAGCCGCCTGCTCGGTCGCTCGCTGCGATCCGTCGTCGACCTCTCGGCGCTCGGGGAGAACACCGTGGTGCTCGATTGCGACGTCCTCCAGGCCGACGGCGGCACGCGCACCGCCGCCATCACCGGTGCGTACGTGGCCCTCGCCGACGCCTTCGCCCTCGGGCGTGAGCGCGGTTTCGTCCGCCGCGACCCGCTGAAGGACTCGGTGGCCGCGGTCTCCGTGGGCATCGTCGAGGGGCGCCCGGTGCTCGACCTCGACTACGTGGAGGACTCCACCGCGGGGACCGACATGAACGTCGTGGTCGCGGGCGACGGCTCGTTCATCGAGGTGCAGGGCACCGCCGAGGGGGCGCCGTTCGAACGCTCGGAGCTGGACGGCCTGCTCGACCTCGCGGTCGCGGGCTGCGCCAGCCTGCGCGAGGCCCAGCGCTCGGCGCTGGGCTCGGCGTTGAGCTCGTGAGGGCCAAGGTGGTGCTCGCCACCCGTAACGCGCACAAGGTCGCCGAGGTGAGCGGGATCCTCGCCGACGCGCTGGGGGACGCGGTGGAGGTGCTCGCCCAGGACGACCCCGCGGTGGTGGAGGTGCTCGGCGGCGCGCCGCTCCCCGACGTCGTGGAGTCCGAGGTGACCTTCGCGGGCAACGCCACCCTCAAGGCGCGCGCGATCGCCGGCGCCACGGGTCTGCCGACCATCGCGGACGACTCGGGTCTGAGCGTCGACGTCCTCGGCGGCGCGCCGGGCATCTTCTCGGCGCGGTGGTCGGGACGCCACGGTGACGACACGGCCAACCTCGAGCTGCTCCTCGCCCAGGTGGCGGACGTGCCGGACGAGCACCGGGGGGCCGAGTTCGTCTGCGCGGCCGTGCTCGTCGTCCCCGGCTCGCCCGACGTCGTCGAGCACGGCCGCCTGCGGGGTGTCCTGGAGCGTGCGCCGCGTGGCCGCGGGGGGTTCGGCTACGACCCGGTGCTGCGGCCCGACGGCCACGACGTCACCGTCGCGGAGCTCACCCCGGCGCAGAAGCAGTCGATCAGCCACCGCGGTGAGGCCTTCCGCGCCCTCGCACCGGCGGTGCGCTCAGCGCTGGCGGTGGGCTGAGTGGCCGTCGGGCCGCCCGGGGAGAGCGGGTCGGACCCCGCTGGTCAGGGTGCGGCTGGCCAGGACGCGGCTGGTCAGGGTGCGGCTGGTCAAGGAGCGGCTGGCCAGGGTGCGGCCGG
>JARIBR010000270.1 GCA_029258695.1 Quadrisphaera sp. | reverse complement strand
CTGCCGATGGTCGGTGCCTGGTGCTTCCTCGACCGGATGGGGCCCCAGCACGTCGACATGCGGGTGCTGCCCCACCCCCACACCGGGCTGCAGACGGTGACCTGGCCGCTGGTGGGAAGCATCCACCACCGCGACACCGTGGGCTCCGACGTGGTGGTCCAGCCCGGCGAGCTCAACCTCATGACGGGCGGCCGGGGCGTCGCGCACTCCGAGATCTCCCTCGGGGAGTCCCCGCTGCTCCACGCCCTGCAGCTGTGGGTCGCGCTGCCGGCCGCGATGGACGACGCCCCCGCGGCCTTCGAGCAGCACACCGCCCTGCCCGTCGTCGAGCTGCCCGGGGCGAGGGTCACCGTGGTCGTCGGGGAGATGGACGGCGCGGCGTCGCCCGCGAGGGTCCACACCCCGCTGCTGGGCGCCGACGTCGCCCTCGAGGCCGGCGCCCGGACGACGCTGGGGCTGCGGCCCGGCTTCGAGCACGCGGTGCTGGTGCTGGAGGGCTCGGCCACCGTCGCGGGCCAGCAGATCGGCGTCGGCCCGCTGCTGCACCTGGGCTCGGGACGGGACGAGCTGGTGCTCGAGAGCCCCGGCGGCGCTCGCCTGATGCTCCTCGGCGGTGAGCCCTACCGCGACGACCTCGTGATGTGGTGGAACTTCATCGGCCGCAGCCACGAGGACGTCGTCGCGGCCCGCACCGCGTGGGAGGCCCGCGACGGCGACCGTTTCGGCGAGGTGGCCGGGCACGGTGACCAGCGCATCCCCGCACCGCCCCTGCCGCCGGTGCGCCTGACGCCGCGGCGTCGGCGCTCGCCGCTGCCCGGCAGCGGTGGGCCAGAGGGGAGCGGGACCGGTGACGGAGGGAAGGGCGCTCGCGGCGTCCAGGTCAGCGAGGGCGCCGAGGCACCGGCCATGAGCTGACCTCGGCGAACGCTCAGGACGCCAGCCGGCGGCGACCGGCGAGGGCGCGGCGCAGCGCTGCCGGCTCGTCGACGGGCTGCACGCCGGCGCCGACCACCTGCAGCCGGTCGGCGCGATTGCCCGCCGCGACGACGACGTCCCCGGGACGCGCGAGCCCCACGGCGAGCGCGACCGCGTCCTCCCGGTCGGCCGCCTCGTGGAGCTCGGCCGGCTGTGCCACGCCCGCGGCGTCGATCGCCGCCCGCAGCGCCGCCCGCAGCGACGCCGGGTCCTCGTCCCGGGGGTTGTCGTCGGTGATCACCACGACGTCGGCGCCGCGGCCGGCGGCCTTCGCGATGAGCGGGCGCTTGCTGTCGTCGCGTCCCCCGCCGGTGCCGAGCACGAGGAGCACGCGCCCGCCCGGAGCCGTCCCGGCGCGGGCGGCGCGCAGCAACGCGGACAGCGCCCCGGGGGTGTGGGCGTAGTCGACGAGCGCGGCGACGTCGTCCTCGGGGCCGTGCACCCACTCCATCCGTCCCGGCACCGCGGCGAGGCCTCCGAGACCGCGCGCGGCCACCGCGGCCGGCATCCCGAGCGCGGTCGCCGCCGCGAGGGCCGCCAGGGCGTTGGCGACGTTGAACAGCCCCGAGAGCGCGAGCTCGACGGGCACCGCCTCGTCGCCGGGGCCCACCGCCGTGAACGTCGAGCCCTGCGGTCCGGCGACGACGTCGACGGCGCGCCACGCCGCTGCCGCGACATCGAGGGGTACCGGGCTGGCGAGGGGCCTCGCGCCGTCCGCGCCGCTCGCGCCCTCGACGGAGACCGTGGTCACCGGGCGCCCCGCTTCGACCAGCCGTCGCGCCAGCACCGCTCCGTGGGCGTCGTCGACCGAGATCACGGCGTGCTCGCTGGCCTCCAGCAGCCGGGACTTGGCGCGGAAGTATGCCTCCAGGTCGCCGTGGAAGTCGAGGTGCTCGTGGCCGAGGTTGGTGAAGATCCCCACGGCGAAGCGCGTCCCGGCGGTGCGGCCCAGCGCCAGGCCGTGGCTGCTGGCCTCCACCGCCACCGCCCGGGCCCCGCGGTCGTGCAGCAGCGCGAGCGTCGCCTGGAGGTCCGGGGCCTCCGGGGTGGTCCGGCGGAGCTGGGGCGGGTCGGTGAGCAGCACCTCCTCGCCGAGACGGGTGCCCAGCGAGCCGATCACGCCGGTGGTGACCCCGCACGCCTCCAGGGCTGCGGCGACCAGCCAGCACGTCGTCGTCTTGCCGTCGGTGCCGGTCACCCCGATGACGTCGAGGTGGTGGGACGGGCGCCCGTGCAGCGCGGACGCGAGGGGGCCGGCGGCGCCCGCGACGTCGGGGACGACCAGCACCGTGGCGCCCGTTGCTGCCGCGAAGTCCTGCCCGGCGGCGTCCGTGAGCACCGCGGCCGCCCCGGCAGCCACCGCCGCGCCGGCGTGCTCCGCGCCGTGGACCCGCGCGCCCGGCGCGGCGACGAACAGGTCGCCGGGGCGCACGGCCCTCGAGTCGTGGGTCGTGCCGGTCACCGTGACGGGCGCGCCGTGCAGCGCCGCGCCGGGGACGGCGCGCGCCAGCTCGTCGAGCCGCCGGCGGGGGAGCGCGGCCGCAGGAGGGGGTCTCACGGGCTGGTCAGAGCCGGTGGATCGCGGTGTTGCTGAACAGGTACCGGTACCCCGCGCTGCGCACCGCCGCGTCGTGCACCGCGCTGACGCCCGTGGGCGAGCCGTGCAGCCACGCGAACGCCGGGGCGTCCTGGCCGGTGACGGCGTCCAGGCGCTCCTTCGGCTCGGTCACCTGGCGCGCCAGGTCGGCCGGGGTGGCCGGCTCGTCGAAGCCGTGGTGGGAGGCGGTGTGGGGAAAGACGGTGTGCCGCTGCGCCACGTCGGCCACCTCGCCCCACGACATCGCCAGACGCTCGCCGTCGAGGTCCTCGGGGAGCAGGGCGATCTGGTGGGCGCGGGCGAAGAGCTCTTGCTGGGCCGGCGGGCAGTCGATCCACCCGGTGCACAGCGCGAACCACGCGGGGATCCCCAGCTCGTCACACACCTGCGCCGCGACGGAGGCGCTCGCGGCGTACCCCTCGTAGAACACCACCAGCAGGCCGGGCTTCTCACCGCGGGCGCCGCCCGGGCGCTGACCCGTGGCGAAGGCGTGGTCGAGGTCGGCCAGGGTCCACGGGGTGCGCTCCTGCGCCAGGGCTCCCAGCTCGTCGCGCAGCGCGCCGCGGCGCGAGGGCGGGGTGTTGTGGTAATTCATCAGCCGCAGGTGCTCGCCCCGAGCCAGCGCGGCGCGGTGCTCGGGGAGAGTCAGGGGGCTCACGGCTGAGCGCCCGGTGATGACGTGCCCGACGGCGACCCGCCCGGTGACGACTCGCCCGGTGACGACTCGCCCGACGGGGCGTCGCCCGGCGGGTGCGGCAGCCCGACCGGCGCGGGGGCGTCGATGATCGGCGAGGCGTCGCGCACGGCGGCGGTGAGCATCAGCGCGGCGACGCTGGCGAGGTCGTCCTCGCGCTGGTCGGCGGCCAGCTCCTCCCACGCGGCGGCGAGCACCTGGTCCACCGCTCGCCCGTCGTCCACCGCAGCGGAGGGCATGGCCGGCGGCTCGCCGCCAGGGGTCTCCCAGGAGAGCACGGCGATCGCGGGCACCCCCTCGCGGGCCGCGATGCGCAGCCGCGCGGCGCGCAGGTCGTCGCGGGCGTTGAGCTCGTGCACCCGCGCGACGCTACTGCGAGTCCCTACGATCAGCGCGTGGAGCCATCGGCGGGCAGCGACCGGGAAGTCCTCACGTGGGAGACCTTCGGCCAGGCGGCGCGCTCGCTCGCGGCGGAGGTGG
>JARIBR010000212.1 GCA_029258695.1 Quadrisphaera sp. | reverse complement strand
CGGGCGGGCAGGTGCGGCAGGAACGGCAGACCGCCCTCTCCGCCCAGGTCACCGAATACGGCGCGGGCGGCTTCCAGGGGGTCGGTGCCGGGCCACGGTCCGGAGCCGGTGGCGAGCACGCGCCCGCCGGCCGCGGCTGCCGGGCCGGTCGTCACGACGCTCACCGGGAGACCAGCTCGGGCGCCGCCACGACGCCGGCGCGCCGCGCCCGCTCCACCGTCGCGGAGCCGAGGACCTGCGTGCCGTCGTACAGCGCGACGAGCTGCCCGGGGGCGACGGCCGGGCTGGGCTCGTCCAGCAGGACCCGCAGACCGTGGTCGTCGGAGCCTGGACCACCGACGTGCTCGAGCGTGGCGGCCAGCTCCTCGCCGTGGGCGCGCAGCTGGACGCCCACCGCGGCGCCCGCGCTCGGGGCGGCGCCGCACCAGGTGGCCGCGCCGCACTCGACGACGTCGACGAGGAGGTCGTCCGCGCTGCCGACGGTCACCACGTCGTCGGCCACGGAGGTCGAGACGACGTAGCGCGGCCGCCCGTCGGCGGCCGGCGCGCCGAGGGCCAGGCCCCGGCGTTGGCCGACGGTGAAGCCCGCCGCCCCGTCGTGGCTCCCGACGAGCGCGCCGGAGGTGTAGAGCACCGGCCCGGGTCGCCGCGGGATGCGCTCCCCGAGCCAGGTGCGCGTGTCGCCGTCGGGGATGAAGCAGATGTCGGTGGAGTCGCGCTTGTCGGCCACGGACAGCCCCAGGGCGGCGGCCTCGGCGCGCACCTCATCCTTGGAGGCGACGTCACCCAGCGGGAACAGCGCGCGAGCCAGGCGCCGCTGCTCGAGCACGGCGAGCACGTAGGACTGGTCCTTCGCCGCGTCCGCGGCGCGGTGCAGCTCCGCGGGACGGCCGTCGCCGCTGGCCAGCCCGCCGGACAGCCGCGCCCAGTGCCCGGTGGCCACCGCGTCGAAGCCCAGGGCGTCGGCCCGGTCGGCGAGCGCGGCGAACTTCACGTGCCGGTTGCAGGAGACGCAGGGGTTGGGGGTGCGTCCGGCCGCGTAGTCGGCGACGAACGGGTCGAGCACCGCGGCGGCGAACTCGGCGGAGAAGTCCCACACGTAGAAGGGGATGCCGAGGACGTCGGCGGCGCGGCGGGCGTCGTGGGCGTCGTCGAGGGTGCAGCAGCCCCTCCCCCGCCCGCCGGACGGCGAGTCGGTGGTCGACAGCGCGAGGTGCACGCCGACGACGTCGTGTCCGTCGCGGACCAGACGTGCGGCGGCCACGGCGGAGTCGACCCCTCCGGAGAGCGCTGCGAGGACCCTCACGAGACGAGGCCGCTCATGCCGAGACCAGCGAGCCGGCGGCGGCGCGCGCCCGCGAGACGACCCGGGGCAGCGCGGCGGCCGCGGCATCGACGTCGAGGGCGGTCGAGGTGTGCCCGAGGCTGAAGCGCAGGGCGCCGCGGGCGAGCGCGTCGGGCACGCCCATGGCGCTCAGCACGGGGCTGGGCCGGCTGACGCCGGCCGAGCACGCCGAGCCCGCGGAGCACTCCACGCCCTCGGCGTCGAGCAGGAAGAGCAGCGAGTCGCCCTCGCAGCCGGGGACCTGCACGTGGAGCAGCCCGGGGAGGCGGTGCGCCGGATCGCTCGGACCGGTGACCACCGCGTCCGGGACAGCGGCCAGCACGGCGCTCTCGAGGCGGCCGCGCAGTGCGCTGAGGCGGGCGGCGTGCTCGGCGCGCCCGGCAGTGGCCAGGTCGACGGCCACGCCCAGGGACGCGGCCGCGGCGGCGTCGACCGTGCCGGAGCGCACCCCGGCCTCCTGACCGCCGCCGTGCAGCACCGGCACCGGGCGCAGGGCACCGGCGGCGCGGGCGAGCAGCAGCGCCCCGGAGCCCATCGGCCCGCCCACCTTGTGCCCGGAGACGCTCAGCGCGGCCAGACCGGACGCGGCGAGGTCGACGTCCAGCGCGCCCACGGCCTGTACGGCGTCGGAGTGCACGGGGATGCCGTGGGCCGACGCCGCGGCGACCACGGCCTCCAGAGGCTGGACGGCGCCGACCTCGTTGTTGGCCCACATCACCGAGACCAGGGCCACCGACTCGGGGTCGGCCGCGATGGTCTGCTCGAGGGCGCCGACGTCGAGGCGCCCGTCGGGCAGCACCGGCACGCGGACCACCTCGGCGCCCTGGTCGCGGGCCAGCCAGTCGGCGGGGTCGAGCACCGCGGGGTGCTCCACCGCGGAGACGAGCACCCGGCGTCGCCGCGGGTCCTGTGCGCGGCGGGCCCAGAACAGGCCCTTGACGGCGAGGTTGTCGGCCTCGGTGCCCCCGGCGGTGAGCACCACCTCCGCGGGGCGGGCGCCCAGCGCGGCGGCGACGGTCTCCCGGGCCTCCTCCACGGCGCGACGGGCGCGGCGCCCGGAGGTGTGCAGGGAGCTGGGGTTGCCGACGTGCTCGAGCCCGGCCACGAGGGCGTCTCGGGCCTGGGGCCTCATCGGGGTGCTGGCGGCGTGGTCGAGGTAGGTGCTCCTCGGTGCGGTCACGACGAGGAGTCTAGGTCTGCGGCACACTCGCGCGGGTGTCTGAGCTCCCCGTCAGCCCTCTCGGCCTCCACCTGACCTCCGCGAGCACCGCGCAGGCCGCCGTCTTCGCCGCCCACGCGAGCGCGGTGAGCGTCGCCCTGCTGGACCCCGACGGTCGCGGCGGCTGGCACGAGCGCACCGTGCCGCTGGAGCGGGCGCGCCACGGCGTGTGGTCCGGCGTCGTGGACGGGGTGGGCGCGGGCCAGCGCTACGGGTTGCGCGTCGACGGCCCGTGGGACCCGCGCGCCGGGCACCGCCACGACCCGGCCAAGCTCCTCGTCGACCCCTACGGCCGCGGCGTCGAGGGCGAGCTGGTGTGGGGCCCGGAGGCGTGCGCGCACGTCGTGGACCCGACGACGATGGCGCCGCTGCTCGACCCGGCGACGGGGACGCCGGCGCGCTCCGGGCTGGACAGCGCCGGCCACGTCCCGCGCTCGGTGCTGCTGGCGCCCGCCGCCGCGGGCTCACCCCGGGCCACGGTGGCGTGGTCCCAGACGGTGGTCTACGAGGCGCATGTGCGCGGGCTGACGATGACCCACCCGGACGTGCCGGAGCACCAGCGCGGCACCTACGCGGCGCTCGGGCACCCCGCGGTGATCGAGCACCTCACCTCCCTCGGGGTGACCACCCTGGAGCTCCTGCCGATCCACGCCATCGTCGACGAGCCGGCGCTCCTGGCCCGCGGGCGCCACAACTACTGGGGCTACAGCACCCTGTCCT
>JARIBR010000196.1 GCA_029258695.1 Quadrisphaera sp. | reverse complement strand
TTCACCTCCGCCGACACGCCGGCACCGGACCCCACCGCTCCCGGCCCCGGAGCCTCCGGCGCCCGGCCCCTGAGGCTCTGGCAGGCCAGGGCGCTGGCCGCCTACGACGAGGCCGTGGCGGCCGGCTCCGGGAGTGACTTCCTCGTCACGGCGACGCCGGGCGCGGGCAAGACGACGTTCGCCCTCACGCTCGCCCAGCGCCTGCTGGCGGCCCGACGGGTGGAGCGGGTGGTCGTCGTCGCGCCGACGGACCACCTGCGCACCCAGTGGGCCGAGGCCGCCGGCGCCGCGGGCATCACCCTGGACCCCAACCTCACGAACGCCGTCGGGCCGGTGCGCGACGGCACGCGCGGCTACGTGACGACGTACGCGCAGGTCGCCGGCAAGCCCGCCCTGCACGCCGCACGGGCCACGGCGAAGAAGACGCTGGTGATCCTCGACGAGGTCCACCACGCCGGCGACGGGTTGTCCTGGGGCGAGGCGGTCGAGGAGGCTTTCGACCGGGCGGCGCGGCGCCTGTGCCTGACCGGCACCCCGTTCCGCACCAAGCCGGGGGAGCGGATCCCCTTCGTGCGCTACGTCGACTCCGGCCCGGACGGGGAGCAGACGTCGACCGCGGACTACACCTACGGCTACCGCGAGGCCCTCGCCGACGGCGTGGTCCGCCCCGTGGTGTTCGCGGCGTACACCGGCACGGCGCGCTGGCGCAACAGCGCGGGCGACGTGGTGGCCGCCTCGCTGTCCGAGCCGAGCACGAGGTCCATCGAGGCCACCGCGTGGCGGACCGCCCTGGACCCGAAGGGGCAGTGGGTCAGCCACGTCATCGCCGCCGTCGACGACCGCATCAGCCACCTGCGCGAGCGCGGCCAGCCCGACGCCGCGGGCCTGGTGCTCGCCTCGGACCAGGATGACGCACGGGCCTACGCGAAGATCGTCGAGCAGGTGACGGGGGAGAAGCCCGAGCTGATCCTCTCCGACGACCGGGGGGCGTCCAAGCGCATCGAGTCCTTCACCGCCTCGCGCCAGCGGATCGCGGTGTGCGTGCGGATGGTCTCCGAGGGGGTCGACGTGCCGCGGGCCGCGGTGCTGGCGTGGATGACGAGCTACCGGACGCCGCTGTTCTTCGCCCAGGCCGTGGGGCGCGTGGTGAGGGCCCGCGGCGGCCACGAGCAGGCGACGGTGTTCCTGCCTGCGGTCCGCCCGCTGCTCACCCTCGCCGCGTCGATGGAGGAAGAGCGCAACCACGTCATCCCCCCGCCGGCCGAGCCCAGCGAGGACCTCGACCCGCTGCCCCCGCGCGAGCCCACGGGTGGGGCGGGGGAGACCGAGGCGCTGGACGCCGACGCGCAGTTCGCGCACGTGCTGCACGGCGGGCGGGCCGTCCTCGCCGGCGAGCCGGGCGACGCCGGGGCGCCGCTGGGCGCCGAGGAGGAGGAGTTCCTGGGGCTGCCGGGGCTGCTGACCCCGGAGCAGACCGCGGCGCTGCTCTCCAGCCGCGACGAGGAGATCCGGCGGCGCAGCGCGGCGCGCTCGGCGGAGCAGACGGGCCTGGAGCCCGGCGCGGCCGACGGCTCCGCACCCGGAGGACCTGTCTCGAGCGAGGCGAGCTGGCGCGCTGCCGCCGAGCTGCGGCGCGAGGTCAACCGGCTCGTCGCGCAGGTCGCCGCCCGCAGCGGTGAGCCGCACGGGCGCGTCCACGTCGGGCTGCGCAGGGCCGTCCCCGGGCCGGCGTCGGCGTCGGCGTCCGCCGAGGTGCTGGAGCGACGACGGGACCACCTGCTGGCGCAGCTGTAGCCCTCGTCTGCGGCACGTACTTGCCATGGAGGCAAGTACGTGCCAGGCTCACGTCATGGAGACGTCGAGCAGTGCCGCCCCGACCGCCGCGCACGCCCGCAGCCAGCTCGGCCGAGCCGGGTCGGCCGGGGCCCAGCTGGCCGCGCGAGGGCGCTGGTTCCGGGCCTACCTCCTGGCTTTCGGTCTCGGGAGCCTCGCGCTGGTCGTGCTCCTCGGCCTCGGCGACCGCGGTGTCATGGTGGCCGCGATGGTCGGCTGGGGGGTGCTCGTCGCCGTGATGGCGGTGTGGGCGAGCCGTCAGCGCGTCCAGCTGGCCGGTGCCGGCCGCCGGCTCACGGCCGCCTTCGCGGTGTGGGGTGTCCTCTACGGGCTCACCCTCGTGATCGGTCTGTCCCTCGCTCCCGGCGCGCCCGCCTTCTGGGTCCCCGCGGCTCTCGTCGTCGCCGCGCCGCTCCTCGTGGCCGCGGCGCTGCCCCTCCCGGTCCGGGACGTCGCGTGATGACAGCGCACGCGGTGAAGGGCGAGGACGTCCGGGCGGCGCTGGTCGTCGTCGGACGGCGGGTGGGCCGGCCATGAACGACACGCACCCCCGGCACCGGCTCGACGACGTCGTCCACGCGCCCGTGCGCCTGTCGATCGTCGCAGCGCTGGCGGCGGTGGACAAGGCCGACTTCGGCGAGGTCCGCGACGCCGTGGAGATCACCGACTCGGCGCTGTCGAAGCAGGTCGCCACCCTGGAGGCCGCCGGATACGTCGACGTGACGAAGGGCCGCGTCGGGCGCAGGCCGCGGACCTGGCTCGCGCTCACCGCTGACGGGCGCCGGGCGCTGACCGAGCACCTCGCGGCGCTGTCGGCGATCGCCGGGGACGCGGTGGTGACCCGGGGCGAGGGGATGGGGGCTGCGGCGCGCACCGCGCCCGAGGCGCCGCGTCGGACCTCGGGCCGGGTGGC
>JARIBR010000165.1 GCA_029258695.1 Quadrisphaera sp. | reverse complement strand
GGAGCGGCGCCCACGCGTCCGCCGGCCCGCACGTGGCTCTGGCGGGTCCTCGGCGTCGTCATCGCCCTCGTGGTCTGGTTCCTCATGGCCGGGGCCGACGTCTCCGGCGAGGCCCGCGCCGTCGCGGCCATCGGTGCGCTCATGGCGACGTGGTGGGTCACCGAGGCGGTGCCGCTGTCCGTCACCTCCCTGCTGCCGATCGCGCTGCTCCCCCTCTTCGCCAGCCAGGACGTCGCCGACGCGACCGCCCCCTACGCCAGCTCCGTGGTCTTCCTCTTCCTCGGCGGCTTCCTCATCGCCATCGCCATGCAGAAGTGGAACCTCCACCGCCGCATCGCCCTGCTCACGCTGCGCCGGGTGGGCACCGCGCCGCGCCGGATCATCCTCGGGATGATGATCTCGACGGCCTTCCTGTCGATGTGGGTCTCCAACACCGCGACCACGCTGATGATGCTGCCGATCGCGATCAGCGTCCTGGCCCTGGTGGTGCAGAGCGGCTCGCGCGAGAGCGCCTCGGCCAGCGACGTCACGGAGCAGATGGCCGCCGGGGCGAAGGTCACCGACGTCGTCGACGACAAGGACATCAGGGTCTTCGGCGTCGCCCTGGTGCTCTCGATCGCGTGGTCGGCGTCCATCGGCGGGCTCGGCACCCTCCTGGGCAGCCCGCCCAACGCCATCGTCGCGGGCTACCTCAGCGACCAGCTCGGCCAGGACGTCGGTTTCGTGGAGTGGATGCTCCTCGGCGTCCCCGTCGTCGTCGTCTTCCTCGCCATCGCCTGGGTCCTCATCACCCGGGTGCTCTACCGCTTCGACCTCCCCGAGGTGCCCGGCGGCAAGAAGATGATCGACGACGAGGTCGGGAGGCTCGGGCCGGTGAGCCAGGGTGAGAAGACGGTGGCCCTCGTCTTCGCCGCCGCGGCGTTCTTCTGGGTGGTCCCGGGTCTGCTCGCGAGCATCGGGCCCATCGGTGACGCCGCGCCGTGGCTCGACTCCTTCGACGACACCGTCATCGCCATCGCCGCCGGGGCGGTGCTGTTCATCCTGCCCGGGGACCGGCGCGGCTCGATGGTCCTCGACTGGGACGACGCGGAGAAGGGCCTGCCGTGGGGCGTGCTGCTGCTCTTCGGCGGGGGCCTGAGCCTGGCCGCCGCCGTCTCGGAGACCGGTCTCGACGAGTGGTTCGGCACGCAGGTCAGCGGGCTGGGGGCGCTGCCGATCATCCTGCTGCTGGCCGCCGTGGTCGCCATCGTGCTGTTCCTCACCGAGCTGACGTCCAACACCGCGACCGCCGCGACGTTCATCCCCGTGCTCGGCGGGGTGGCCATCGGCATCGGCGTGGACCCGACGACCCTGCTCATCCCGGCCGCCCTGGCGGCGACCTGCGCGTTCATGCTGCCCGTCGGCACCCCGCCCAACGCGATCGTGTTCGGCAGCGGGGCCGTGACCATCGGGGACATGGCGCGCGGCGGGGCGGTGCTCAACGTCGTGGGGATCATCCTCATCACGCTGTTCACCGTGCTCATCGGGCCGTTCGCACTCGACCTGGTGATCTAGCCCGTCGTCGCCCGGTGGTCGGCGCGGTGCTGGTCCTCGCCCGTGACGGGCTGACCAGGTCGGGCCCCCTCGGTGTTGAGCAGGACGACGGTGCTCTCGCCGGTGAGGCCGAGGCTCTCCCGCAGCTCGACGACCGACGCGGCGATGCTCGCGGCGGCCAGGGTGGCGCCACCGCAGGGGCCGGCCGCGACGTCGAGGGCCGTCAGCGCCTCGAGGGCGTCGGCGGCCTGCTCGTCGGAGACCGCGACGACGCCGTCCAGGCCGTCGCGGAGGGAGGGCCACGCCAGCGACGACGGGGTGCCGCAGTTGAGGCCGTCCATGATGGTCGTCGCCGTGATGACCGAGGTGGCGCGGCCGGCGCGCACGCTGGTCTGGACGCATGCGGCGGTGTCGGGTTCCACGCCCAGGACCGCGACGGAGGCCGAGCGCGGGTGGCTGCGGTAGTGCGTGACCACCGCCTGGGCGAGCGAGCCGACGCCCATGGGGACCACGACGACCGTCCTGCTGTGCTCCCCGCGGCCGACGTGCTCGTGGGAGGCGAGCGCGAGCTGGTCGTCCAGCTCGGCGAGGAGGGTCGAGTACCCGTCGACGATCCACTGGGGCACCTGCTCGTAGCCGGGCCACGCGGTGTCCTGCACGAGGGCCGCTCCGGGCTGCTGCTCGGCGGCCTCTGCGGCCAGCAGCACGGCCTCGTCGTAGTCCACGGGCACGACGGAGACCCGGGCGCCCTCTCCCTCGATGGAGCGGACGAGGGACGGGGTGACGACGTCGGGCACGAAGACGTGGGCGGGGGCCCCGAGCAGGCGGGCGAACCGGGCGACGGCGCGGCCGTGGTTGCCGTCCGTGGCGGTGACGAGCTCCAGCGGCCCGAGGGCCGCCACGACCTCACGGAGGCTGTCCCAGCTCGCGGGGAGGATGGTCCGGCGCGCGCGCTGGCAGACGACGCGGTACATCGCGTAGGAGGCCCCGAGGCCTTTGAAGGACGGGAGCCCCAGGCGCGAGGACTCGTCCTTGACCACCACGCGCCCCACCCCGAGCCGTGCGGCGACGGCAGGCAGGTCGACGACCGGGGTCGCGGCATAGCCGGGCAGGCCGTCGTGGAAGGCGCGGACGTCACCAGCGGTCGGCCGGCACGTCCACCTCCTCGCGTCGGGGTTGAGGTGCCACGAGCCGGGCGCGATGGAGGTCGGCGTCACGGGGTCAGGTTCTCAGCCGCACCTCGCCGCCGTGGAGCGAGGGACGTCGCTGCCCCCGGTGCTCGTGGCGGTCAGCGGCTCCAGGACGCCCGAGACTGTCCGGATGGCTACCTGCCCCCCGGACGAGGACCCGACGACGCCGACCCGGCGTCCTCCCCCGCCTCGCGGCGTCGAGGTCTCCGAGCTCGAGGACCGCCTCGAGCGGGCCCAGCGCGGGATGCAGCAGCTGGGGGTGGACGCGATGCTGCTGACCACCGAGGCGGAGGTCCGGTACTTCTCCGGGTTCGCGACACCGTTCTGGCAGAGCCCGACCAGGCCGTGGTTCCTCGTGGTGCCCCGCCACGGCAGGCCCGTCGCCGTGGTCCCCGAGATCGGCGCGTCGCTCATGAGGAGCACGTGGGTCGACGACGTCCGGAGCTGGCCCTCGCCGCGGCCGGAGGACGAGGGCGTCACCCTGCTGGCCGAGACCCTGCGAGAGGTCGTCTCCGTCGGCTCGACGCCGAGCCCGGCGACCCGCTCAGCGGTGGTGGGTCTTCCTCGGGGGCCCGAGACGACGGTGCGGATGCCCCTGGACGACCTGGACAGGCTCCGGCGCGAGCTGCCCGCGGCGGCCTTCACGGACGTCTCCGGCCTGGTCAGCGGTCTGCGGATGGTGAAGTCGGAGGCAGAGATCGACAAGATCCGCCACGTCTGCCAGGTCGCGTCCGACGTTTTCGACCAGGTCCCCGCCCTCGTCGAGGCGGAGCAGCCGCTCTCCGAGCTCTTCCGGCGGTTCCGGACCGCCCTCCTCGCCGCAGGCGCCGACGACGTCCCCTACCTCGTCGGGGCCTGCTCGCCAGGTGGATACGAGGACGTCATCTCGCCGCCGGGGTCCAGCACCCCGCGACCCGGCGACGTCCTCATGCTCGACACCGGCGCCACGTTCGACGGTTACTTCTGCGACTTCGACCGCAACTACTCGATCGGGGCGGCGAGCGGCCCGGTGCGCAGGGCCCACGAGGCCTTGCGCGGGGCCACCGACGCCGGCCTCGAGGCCGCACGACCGGGCGCTACCTGCGAGGACGTCTTCGTGGCGATGAGGAACCGGGTCCTCGACGCCGGCTTCACGGCGGGCTCCCTCGGTCGCATGGGCCACGGCGTGGGCATGCAGCTGACGGAACCGCCCTCCCACCGCATCGGGGACGCCACCGTCCTCCGCCCCGGCATGGTGCTGAGCCTGGAGCCCGAGCTCGTGATCTCGCCGGGGCGGGGCATGGTCGGTGAGGAGGACGTCGTCGTCCGCGAGGACGGGGCAGAGCTGCTGAGCCGGCGGGCGCCCGCGGCTCTCCCCGAGGTCTTCCCGGTCTGAGGTCCGCGTCCACACCGTCGGGAGGTGGCGCAGGTCCCGAGCCGTGGACGAGCCCGCGGACGTCGGCGCTCGGGCAGCGATAGGGTCGCTCACCATCAGATTGTCGACAAAGGAGCAAACCCTATGAGCGCCCCCGGCAGGTACACCGTCGACGTCATCCCCGGTGACGGCATCGGCCTCGAGGTGGTGCCCGCGGCGATGGAGTGCGTGGACCGGCTCGCCGAGAGCCACGGCTTCACCGTCACCTGGCGCCACCGGGACTGGGGCTCGGACCACTACCGCCGCACCGGCTCGATGATGCCCGTCGACGGCGTCGAGCAGCTCTCCAGCGGGGACGCGGTCCTCCTGGGAGCGGTCGGTGCGGTGGACATCCCCGACGACGCCACCCTGTGGGGCCTGCTCATCCCCATCCGTCGGCAGTTCGACCAGTACGTCAACCTGCGGCCGATGAGGATCCTGCCCGGCGTCACCTCCCCGCTCACCGGGGTGGACGAGGTGGACGTCGTGGTGGTGCGCGAGAACGTGGAGGGCGAGTACTCCGAGATCGGGGGGCGCACCCACCGCGGGCTGCCGACCGAGGCCGCCATCCAGGAGTCCGTGTTCACCCGAACCGGGGTGCGACGGGTGGCGCAGTTCGCGGTCGAGCAGGCCCAGCGCCGCAGCGGGCGCCTCGTCTCGGCGACGAAGTCCAACGGCATCATCCACACCATGCCGTTCTGGGACGAGATCGTCGCCGAGGTGGTCACGGAGGCGGGCGACGAGAGGGTGCGGCTGGAGAAGGTGCTGATCGACGCGCTCGCCGCACGCATGGTCCTGGCGCCGCGCAGCCTCGACGTCATCGTCGCCTCGAACCTCTTCGGCGACATCCTCTCCGACCTCGCCGCCGCGGTCGCCGGCTCCATCGGCGTCGCGCCCAGCGCCAACCTCAACCCTCCGCGCCGCTACCCCTCGATGTTCGAGCCCGTGCACGGGTCGGCGCCCGACATCGCCGGCCAGGGCGTCGCCAACCCCGTCGGGACGCTGTGGGCCGCGTCGATGATGCTCGACCACCTCGGCGAGCCCGAGGCGGCCGCGGCGCTCACCGGTGCGTTCGAGTCCGCGCTGGGCAGCGGCGTGCGCACCCGCGACCTCGGCGGGTCCGCGTCGACGCGCGAGATGACCGACGCCGTCCTCGAGCGCTGCGGGTGAGCGACCGGTGCCAGCCGGTCACTTGATCACCGGCTGGCACCGGAGCGCCGCCGCGGCGGTCAGGGACGGGGCGCGGCGAACCCGAGGCGCTTGTCGACGACGGTGAGCAGCGGCTGGCCGTCCAGCCACCGCTCCAGGTTGGCGGCGAACTGCTCGGCGAGCGCGTCCTTCCAGCCCACGACGTCACCGGAGAGGTGCGCCGAGACCACGACGCCGGGGAGGTCCCACAGCGGCGAGCCCTCCGGCAGCGGCTCGACGGCGAAGACGTCCAGGCTGGCCCCGTCGAGCCGGCCGGCGCGCAGCGCGTCGACGACGTCGGCCTCGACGACCGTGGGCCCGCGGCCGACGTTGACCAGGTGCGCACCGGCCGGCAGCGCCCCCAGCACGGCGGCGTCGATCAGACCGGTCGTGGCGGGTGTCAGCGGTGCGGCGTTGACGAGGTAGTCGACGCCGCCGAGGTGGGCCGCCAGGTCGGTGCTGGCCACCACGCGGTCGAAGTCCGGGTCCTGCTGCCGCTCGGTCCGTCCCGCTCCGAGCACCGTCATCCCGAGCGCGCGGAGCAGCCGGGCGCTCTCGCGCCCGATGCCGCCGACACCGACGACCATGGCCCGCCGCCCCACCAGGGACCGGGTCTCCCGGTGCTGCCAGACGCGGCGGCGCTGGAGGTCGCGGCTGGGGTGCAGGAGCTTCGCGTGCGCCAGCACGCTCGCCAGCACGAACTCCGCGATGGGCCGGTCGAACGTGCCGCGGGCGTTGGTGAGGACGACGGAGGACTCCACCAGCTCGTCGAAGAGCAGCGTGTCGACGCCCGCCGCGGCGACGTGGACCCACTCGAGCACGTCACAGCGCTCCCACGCACCGGCCAGCGCCGAGGAGAAGAAGTCCCACAGCAGCAGCGCGTGGGCGCCGCCCACGGCGTCGGCCAGGCCGTCCTCGTCCGTGACCCGCCACCGCACGCGCGGCTCGAGGGCACCCAGGGCCGCCGACAGCTCGGGAGGCAGCGGGCCGGCCTCGGTGGCCAGGACGACGACGACGGGCACCGCGGCGTTCACGCGGTCACGCTAGGGACGCGCGCCCGCCATTGTCAACAATCAGAACCTCAGGCACCATGACCCCATGACCGTGGCTGACGTCTCCGGGACGCCGTTCTCCCCGCAGGAGCACGCCGCCCGTCTCGCCCGCGTCCAGGAGGCCATGGCCCGCCGGTCCCTGGCGGCGCTCGTGGTCTCGGACCCGGCCAACCTCTACTACCTCACCGGGTACGACGCCTGGTCCTTCTACGTGCCCCAGTGCCTCGTGGTCCCCGCCCAGGGGCAGCCGCACCTGTTCGCCCGCGCCATGGACGCCGCCGGGGCGCACTGGACCTGCGGCCTCCCCGCGACGCACGTGCACGGCTATCCCGAGGACCTCGTGCAGCGGCAGGACGCCCACCCCTTCGACTGGATCACCCGGCGGGCCGTCGAGGTCGGCGCCCTGCCCTCCCCCGCCGCGCAGGGCGACGCCGAGGTGGGCGCGGAGCTCGACGCCCACTACTTCTCCCCCCGGGCGCACCAGGCGCTGGTCCGCGGGCTCGGGTCCGTCCGGGTCGTCGACAGCGCCGAGCTCGTCAACTGGGTGCGGCTGGTGAAGTCCCCCGCCGAGCAGCAGGCGCTGCGAGCCGCCGGGACGATCGCCCAGCGCGTCATGGAGGTCGCGCTCGAGGGCATCCGCCCCGGCCGCCGGCAGTGCGACGTCGTCGCCGAGATCATGCGCGCGCAGGCGTCACCCGCCGGAGAGGAGGCGCCGGGGGGCGACTACCCCGCGATCGTGCCGATGCTGCCGACGGGACCCAG
The DNA here is from genome assembly GCA_029258695.1 of Quadrisphaera sp. The sequence continues at coordinate 23,313 of JARIBR010000165.1, read as the reverse complement.
GGCGGGGACCCCGCACCTGACCTGGACGGACCGCCGGCTCGTGCTCGGCGAGGCCACCACCGTCGAGATCGCGGGGGTCCACCAGCGGTACCACGCCCCGCTGGCCCGCACGATCAGCCTCGGCGCACCCCCCGCGCGCCTCGCATCGTGCGCGGCGGCGGTGGAGGAGGCGATGGCGGCGGCGCTGGACGCCGTGACCCCAGGCGCCAGCGGTCATGACGTGCACGCCGCCTTCCAGCAGGTGCTGGCCCGCCACGACCTCGCCAAGGAGTCACGCATCGGCTACTCGATCGGCATCGGCTACCCCCCCGACTGGGGCGAGCGCACCGTCAGCCTGCGCCCGGGCGAGGCGACGGAGCTGCAGGCCGGCATGGCCTTCCACGTCATCATGGGCATCTGGGAGGACGGCTGGGGCTACGAGCTCTCCGAGCCGGTGCTGGTCACCGACGACGGCGTCGAGCAGCTGACCCGATCGCCACGCACCCTCCTCGTCCGCGGCTGACGCGCCGCCCGCACCCGACACCGACCGGAAGGACCCACGACACCATGTCCAGCCCACCCCTGACCCTCCCCCTCGCGGCCCGGGCCGACCAGCTCGTCGGCTCGGTCATCGACGCGAGCACCTCGCTGCTCGCCTCCCAGACGCACGACGTGGTGCGCTTCGCCATGGGCAGCCCCGCGGCCGAGGCCATCCCGGCGGCCGTCCTCGCCGACATCGGCGTCGAGACGATCGGGGCGGCCTCCCCCGACGCCTTCGACTACGCCGCCTCCGAGGGCGACCCCCGGCTGCGCAGCGCGCTCCGGGCGATGCTGGCGGGGACCGGCGAGGAGGTGAGCGAGGAGCAGCTCACCATCACCTCCGGCGGGATGCAGGGGCTCGACCTCGCCTTCAAGCTCTTCGTCGACCCGGGTGACGTCGTGGCGATCGAGTCGCCGACGTACACCAACGGCAGCGCGACGGCGCTGTCCTACCAGGCCCGCCTCATGGAGGTCCCGGTCGACGACCGCGGGATGGACGTCGACGCCCTCGAGGCCCTCGCCGACCGCGACGGACCGCCGAAGGTGATCTACACCATCCCGACCTTCCAGAACCCCTCGGGAGCGACGCTCTCGCTGGAGCGCCGCGAGCAGCTGCTCGGGCTGGCGCGGCGCTGGGGCGCCGTCATCGTCGACGACGACCCCTACGGGATGCTGCGCTTCGAGGGCGAGGCCATCCCCAGCCTGTACGAGCTGGGCGGCGGCGACCCCCTGGTGCTCGCGGTGCGGACGTTCTCCAAGATCGTGGCCCCGGGGCTGCGCGTGGGGTGGGTGGCTGCGGACCCGTCGCTGCAGCAGCTCCTGGTCAACGCCAAGCAGGCCATGGACACCTGCACCAACCTGCCGGCCCAGCGCCTGCTGGCCGGGTTCCTCGAGGGCGGGCACCTGGAGGACCACCTGCGCACGCAGCGCGCCGAGTACCGGAGCCGGAAGAGAGCCATGCAGCAGGCCCTGGCGCAACACTTCGGCGACGGCGCCGCCTGGACGGACCCCGAGGGGGGCTTCTTCCTGTGGGTGACCTTCGGCGACGAGGTCGACACCCAGGAGCTGTTCGAGGTGGCGCTGGCCGAGGGCGTGGCCTACATCCCGGGCAACGCCTTCTCCCCCAGCGGACGCTTCCCGCACGCCCTGAGGGTGTGCTTCGCCTCGACCCCGCCGGAGCGGATCGCCGAGGGCGTGGCGCGGCTGCACCGGGCGCTCGAGCGGCTCCAGACGCGATGAGCGCACCGACCCGGGCAGGCTGGGACCCGGCGGTCCTCGACGAGCTGGTCGACGAGGACCGCCTGGTCGCGCTGGCCGGCGGGCTGGTGCGCGCGGGCGGGGTGAACCCCCCCGGTGACGAGGGCGCGTGCGCCTCGCTCCTCGTGCGGCAGGCCACCGACCTGGGGCTGGAGGCGAGCGCCGTCGAGGTGGCGCCGGGCCGGCCGAACGTCGTGGTGCGCCTGCCCGGCGGGCCGGGCCCCGGCCTGCTGCTGCTCGGGCACACCGACGTCGTCCCCGTGGGGACCGGGTGGAGCGGGGACCCCTTCGGCGGCGAGGTGCGCGGCGGCCGCCTCCACGGTCGCGGCAGCGCCGACATGAAGGGCGGTCTCGCCGCGGCCCTGCTCGCCATGGCCGCGCTGCGCGAGTCCGGCGCGGAGCTGACGGGCCCCGTCGAGCTGGCGGCCCTGGTCGACGAGGAGGAGACCGGCATCGGCATCCGCCGCTACGTCGAGGACCTCGACCCCGACCGCTTCCTGGGCTGCGTCGTCGCCGAGCCGACCGACCTCCAGGTGGTGGTGGCCGCGCGGGGCGACAGCTACGTCGAGGTCGAGGTGAGCGGCAAGGCCGCCCACTCGGGAAACCCCGACGACGGCGCGAACGCCGTCCACGGCGCCGCGCGAGTCGTCTGCGAGCTGCAGCGGTGGCACGACGAGCTCAGCGAGCTGGCCCACCCCCTGGTCGGCTCGCCGACCTGGAGCGTCGGGCTCATCAGCGGCGGGCAGGCGACCTCCACCGTGCCGGCGCTCGCCAGGGTCTCCGCCGATCGGCGGCTGATGCCCGGTGAGGACCCGGACGAGGTTCTCGAGGAGGTCCGCCGACGCCTGGGTACGCTCGGCCTCGCCGAGGCGGGTCTCGGGCTGGAGGTACGGATGAGCATGGACATGCCCGGGTTCGAGACCTCGCTCGACGACCCGTTCGTCATCGCCGTCGACGAGGCGCTGGCCGGCGCCGGGGGCCCCGGGAAACCGCTCGGGGGCTGGAGCGCGGCCTGCGACGGTGGGTTCGTCGCGCAGCGCACGACCCGGCCCGTGGTGGTGATGGGCGCGGGGTCCATCGCCACCCAGGCCCACCAGATCGACGAGTCGGTGGAGGTGGCCCAGCTCGTCACCGCTGCCCGGGCCTACGCCCGCACCGCTCTGGCCCTGCTCACCGGCGCCGCGGCGAGCCCTGTCCCCACGGGAGGCTGACGCGTGGTGACGATCGACCCGATCCAGTCGGTGGTCCAGGAGTCGACACCCAGCATGATCGCCAACCGCGTCCGGGAGGCGATCGGGCGCGGGGACCTCGCCCCCGGGAGCCAGCTCGGCGAGGCCGCCCTCGCCGCCCGCCTCGGGGTCTCCCGCGGGCCGCTGAGGGAGGGGCTCCAGCGGCTCACCCAGGAGGGCCTGCTGCGCTCGGTGCGCCACCGTGGTCTGTTCGTCCTCGAGATGACCGCGGAGGACGTGCGCGACATGTACCTCGCGCGCGAGGCCGTGGAGCGGGCCGCCGCCGGGCGGCTGCTGGGCCTGGACCCGGCGGGAGCCGCGCGGCGGCTGCAGGACGTCGTCGACGCCATGGCCCGCGCCGCGCAGTCCGGCGACGCCCCGGCGGTCAGCGAGCAGGACATCACCTTCCACCAGGTGCTCGTCGCCGAGGCACACAGCCCGTGGCTGAGCCGCATCCACGCGACGCTGCTGACCGAGACGCGGATGTGCGTGCGCGCGCTGGAACCCACGTACCCCGACGCGGGGACCCGGGTCGCCGAGCACCGCGCCATCGCCGACAGCATCGCCGCGGGGGACGCGGCGCTGACCGACCGCCTGGTCGTGGACCACATGGGCGACGCGCTGCAGCGGCTCACCTGAGCCCGGCGCCGCTGGTCCCTACGCCGTGGGTGCGTCGGGGAGCGCGATGCCGATGTACTTCACCTCGAGGAACTCCTCGATGCCGACGGTGCCGCCCTCGCGGCCGAGCCCGGACTCCTTGATCCCGCCGAACGGTGCGTACGGGTTGGAGACCACGCCCTGGTTCAGGCCCACCATCCCGGTCTCGAGGTTCTCCGCGACGCGCAGCGCTCGCTCCAGGTCCCGCGTGAAGACGTAGGACACCAGGCCGAACGGGGTGTCGTTGGCCATCTCCACCGCCTGCTGCTCCGTGCTGAACACGGTGATGGGTGCGACGGGCCCGAAGATCTCCTGGCTGGTCATCGCCGCGTGGGTGGGGACGTCGGCCAGCACCGTGGGGGTGAACCAGAACCCCTCCTGCTGCGGGGCGGACCCGCCGGTCAGGACCCGCGCGCCGTGGCCCACGGCGTCCTCGACCAGCTCGCTCACCTTGTCCTGGGCGGCCTGGTCGATGAGGGGGCCGACGTCGGTGCCCTCCTGCGTGCCGGGACCGACGACGAGGCCTGCCATGGCCCCGGCGAGGCGCCGCCCGAACTCCTCGGCCACCGACTCGTGGACGAGGAGCCGGTTGGCGGCGGTGCACGCCTCACCCATGTTGCGCATCTTGGCGGCCAGGGCGCCGGCGACCGCGACGTCGAGGTCGGCGTCGCCGAACACCAGCAACGGCGCGTTGCCACCGAGCTCCATGGAGGTGCGCATCACGGTGGCCGCGCACTGCTCGAGCAGCACCTTGCCGACGGCGGTGGAGCCGGTGAAGGACAGCTTGCGGGCCAGCCCGGAGCGGATCATGGGCTCCACCACCCCGGCGGCGTCGGTGGTCGGGACACAGCTGACCACCCCGTCCGGCAGCCCGGCGTCGCGCAGGACCTGCATGAGCGCCAGCATCGACAGCGGTGTCTGCGGCGCCGGCTTCACCACGGCGGTGCAGCCCGCCGCGATCGCCGGTCCGAGCTTGCGGGTGCCCATGGCCATCGGGAAGTTCCAGGGCGTGATGAGCAGGCACGGGCCCACCGGCTGCTTGGTGACCAGGAACCGCGCGCCGCCCTGGGGCGAGGCGGCGTAGCCCCCGTCGATGCGCAGGGCCTCACCGGCGGACTGGCGGAAGAACTCCGCGGCGTAGGCGATCTCGCCCCGCGCCTCGGTCAGGGGCTTGCCCATCTCGAGGGTCATGAGCAGGGCCAGCTCGTCGACGCGCTCGTGCAGCAGGGCGAAGGCCCTCATGAGGATGTCGTGGCGCACCAGCGCCGGCACCGACCGGAAGGACGCCTGCGCGGCCACGGCGGACTCGAGCGCGGCGCGGCCGTCGGCCGGTGAGGCGTCGGCGACCTGGCACAGGACGGCGCCGGTGGCCGGGTCGTGGACGTCGAAGGTGGCTCCCCCCTCGGCGTCGCGCCACCGCCCGTCGATGAACAGCTGGCGCCGGACGCCGTCGTCCAGGCGGGCGTCCGTGCTCCCGGGGCGGGTGGGTGCGGCGAGCGGGAGAGTCATGCCCACGTCCTCCTGATAGCGTCGATTCTTATTGTCGACAATCTAGCATCGAAGGGGCGGCGGGGTCATGGCACAGCTGTCAGCGGCACTCAAGCAGGCGACCGACGTGGTGGTCTCCCACGGGGAAGGAGCTCTCGTCTTCGACGAGCAGGAGCGGCGCTACCTCGACTTCACGGCCGGTATCGGCGTCACCGCCACGGGACACAGCCACCCGCGCGTGGTCGCCGCGGCCCAGGAGCAGGTCGGGCGGATCATCCACGCGCAGTACACGACGCTGATGCACCGGCCGCTGCTCACGCTGGCCGAGCGGATGGGTGAGGTGCTGCCGGCCGGGCTGGACCGGGTGTTCTTCGCCAACTCCGGCTCCGAGGCCGTGGAGGCGGCGCTGCGCCTGGTTCGCCAGGCCACGGGGCGCCCGAACGTCATCGTCTTCCACGGCGGCTTCCACGGCCGCACGGTGGCGGCGGCGTCGATGACGACGTCCGGCACGAAGTTCCGCACCGGGTTCGCCCCCCTCATGGCCGGGGTGACCGTCTCACCGTTCCCCGACCCCACCCACTACGGCTGGTCGCGGGAGGAGGCGACCGACTTCGCGCTCCGGCAGCTCGACTACGCCCTGCAGACGTTGAGCGCGCCCGAGGACACGGCGGCGTTCCTCGTGGAGCCGGTGCTGGGCGAGGGTGGGTACGTGCCGGCCAGCACCGAGTTCCTGGCCGGGTTGCGCGAGCGCGCCGACCGTCACGGGATCCTGCTCGTCCTCGACGAGGTGCAGACCGGGTACGGCCGCACCGGCCGGTTCTGGGGCCACGACCACTTCGCCGGGCGCCCCGACGTCGTGGTGACCGCCAAGGGGCTGGCGTCGGGGTTCCCGCTGTCGGCGATCGCCGCGTCCGAGGCGCTCATGAGCAGGGCGCGCGCCGGCTCGCAGGGCGGGACGTACGGGGCGAACGCGGTCGCGTGCGCCGCCGCGATCGCCACGCTGGACGTCATCGCCGAGGAGCGCCTGGTCGACAACGCCGCCGAGCGCGGCGCGCAGCTGCGCGAGGGGCTCGAGCGGGTGGCCGGCACGTGCGACGCGATCACCGACGTGCGCGGCCTCGGGCTGATGCTGGGGAACGAGTTCCGCGACGCCGAGGGCAACCCCGACGGGGCGGCGGCCTCCCGAGCGCAGCAGGAGGCCGCCCGCCGCGGTCTGCTGCTGCTCACCTGCGGCGCCTGGGGCCAGGTCGTCCGGTTCATCCCGGCGCTGGTGGTCTCGCAGGAGCAGGTGGACGAGGCCGTCTCGGTGTGGTCCGACGCCGTCGCCGCGACGAGCGGTGCGACGGCCGGCTGACGCCGGCAGCCCCGCGCGAGCGGCCCCCGCCTCCTCGGAGGTGGGGGCCGCTCGCGCGGGGCGACGTGATCGTCGCCCACGGGGTGTCGAGGCTCAGCCGGACACCTCCGCGAGCTCGCGCCGCGAGGCCTCGGTCCCGGGCACCTGGGACCCGCGCAGCGAAGCCCCGTTCGTCTCCACGACGAACCAGAGAGCCACGAGACCGACCACGCAGGCGCCGATCGAGTAGTACGCCGGCCACAGGGGATCACCCGTGGAGTCGATGAGCGCCTGGTTGATGAGCGGGGCGGTGCCGCCGAACGCCGCGGTCGCCACGTTGTAGCTGATCGCCAGCCCGCCGAAGCGGACGTGGGTCGGGAACATCGCCGGGAAGGTGGCGGAGATCGTGGCCAGCTGGGGGGTGAAGAGCACCCCGAGGATGGCGAAGGCCAGCATGGCCCCTCCGAAGCCGGTCGCCATGAGCATGTACATCGGGACCACGGCCACCGCCAGGCCCAGCAGCGAGAACAACCACATCGGCTTGCGCCCGACCTTGTCGGAGAGCGCGCCCATGAACGGCAGCATGATCATCATGACGAACTGCCCGACGATGGGCACGAGGAGGTACTGCGTGCTGGTGAGGCCGATCGTGTCCTGCAGGTAGGTCGGCATGTACGTCAGCAGCGTGTAGTAGACGACGTTGAGGGCGATGACCAGGCCGAACAGCTGCAGGATCTGCGGCCAGTAGCCGACGAACAGGTCCTTGAGGCGCGTCCCGATGGCCTCGCCGCTGGTCAGGGACTCGTCACGGGCCTCCAGCTCGCGGAACACCGGGGTGTCCTCGACCTTGCTGCGCAGGTACATCCCCACCAGGCCCAGGGGGCCGGCGATGAGGAACGGGACCCGCCAGCCCCACGACGCCATCGACGCGTCGTCGAGCATCCAGTCCAGCGAGAGCATCAGCAGCGCACCGAGGTTGAAGCCCGCCAGGGTGCCGACCTCGAGGAAGCTGCCGAAGAAGCCGCGGCGGTGGTCCGGGGCGTACTCGGCCATGAACGTCGCCGCGCCCCCGTACTCACCACCGGTCGAGAAGCCCTGGATCATGCGCAGCGAGTAGAGCAGGATCGGCGCGCCGATGCCGATGGCGGCGTACGTGGGCACGAGCCCCACGAGGAAGGTGGCCGAGGCCATGAGGACGATCGTCATGGCGAGGACCCGGCGTCGGCCCAGCTTGTCGCCCAGCGGACCCCAGACCAGGCCCCCCAGGGGTCGGAGCACGAACGACAGCGCCAGACCGACCAGGGTGTAGAGGATGCCCGCCGTGTCGTCGGGGAACAGCGCGGACGCGATGAAGACGGTGCCGTAGGCGTAGATGCCGTAGTCGAACCACTCGACGCCGTTGCCGATGGCTGAGGCACCGATCGCCCGCTTGACGGTGCCTGGGGGTGCGGTGACGGGCTGCGTTCCCATGCCGGAGTCCCTTCTCGAGGCTGGGGCGCCTCCCGACGGTGGAAGGCACGTGTCACTTTGTCGACAATCAGGCAAGGTAGCGCAGTCAGCCCCGAGATCCAACCAGCATTCCGGATCCGCTTCCGGCAGCACGAGGGATCCACTCCGGGCACCACGTCGAGGGGGGCGTCGTCGCCCGCAGCCACGGAGGAGCGGTTCTCGGAGAGCGGGACGTCCTCGTCGGCGTCACCGTGGACGCAGGTGCCGGGGACCCGGTGGAAAGCAGCGCCGGGGTGGCCCCGCCGCCGAGCCCGTCGTGGTCGGTGGCTCGTGCGCGCCAGCCGCCCGACCGCGACGTGGTGGTCCCGGACCTAGGCCGCGTCGGTGATGGCGGCCACCTCGTCTGCGGCCAGCTCCATGGTCGCCCCGCTCACCAGGGCGTCCAGCTGGTGGCGCTTCGACGCCGAGGCCACCGGCACCGTGCCCTGGCTGCGCAGCCACGCGATCGCCACCGCGCCCACCGGGGCGCCGCGCCCCTCGGCGACGCCGCGCACGGCGTCGAGGACGGCCCAGCCCGCGTCGTCCGCGTAGCGCTGCGCCACGGCGTCGGCGCGCGGGGTCTTCGGGGCCTCACCGCCACGGCGGTACTTGCCCGAGAGGAAGCCGCTGGCCAGCGCGCCCCACGGCAGCTGGAGCATCCCGGCGCGGTCCGCGGCCTCCACCTCGTCGACGGGGGTGCGCGAGACGGCGCTGCCCTGGTTCTGCAGCGCGACGGGGCGCGGCAGCCCGGCGGCGTCGGCTGCGGCCACCGCGGCGTCGATCCGCGGCGCGGACCAGTTGCTCAGCCCCCACGTGCGGGCCCGACCCTGCGTGACGAGCCCGCCGAAGGTCTCGACGATCTCGGCGACGTCACGCTCCTCCTCGTCGCGGTGGGCGTAGTACAGGCTCACGGAGTCGGTGCCCAGGCGCTGCAGCGAGGCGTCGAGCGAGGACCTCACGGAGCCGGCGGACAGGTCCGCGCCGGGGAGCTTGCCGGTCTTCGTCGCGACGTGCATCGAGCCCGCGGCGTGACGCTTCGCCAGCCACGCGCCGAGCACCTGCTCGCTCTCGCCGCCGGAGTGCCCGTCGACCCACGCGGAGTACGCGTCCGCGGTGTCGACGAAGTTCCCGCCCGCCTCCACGAAGGCGTCGAGGATCTCGACGGTGGCCTCCTCGTCGGCGGTCCACCCGAAGACGTTGCCGCCCAGGCACAGCGGGAAGACGCCGATGGCGTCGTCGCCGCGGCCCAGGCGCACCGTGCCCGTGCCGGACGCGGTGTCGCTGCCGATCTCGCGGGAGCGCTCGAGGTCCTCGGGGGTGGGTGCGGCGGTGCTCGGGTCGGTCATGCCCGGTGCAGCGCCGCACGGGCCCGGCCGTGTTCCCCGCCCGCTGCGGCCGGCGGCGCGACAGACTGCTCGCATGCCCGACGACGACCTCGCAGCAGGCGGCGCCCGCACGACGGCGGCGTCCACGTCCACGGGCGCCCCGACACGTGACGGCGCACGAGGGGCCCCGACACGTGACGGCGCACGAGGCGCCCCGCGCAGAGCACGGGTCGGCGGGGAGGTGCTCCTCGTCCTCGGCCTCTCGCTGGGGGCCTCCGCTCTCTACTCGGTGGTGCGGATCATCGCGAACCTCACCGCGGAGGGCGGGGTGGCGGGGGCGACGGCCCGGCTGAACACCTCGCGGAGCCCGCGCCCGAACGTCGACCTCGCGTTCCAGCTGCTGGACATCGCCGTCGCGCTCGTGCCCGTCGCCCTCGTCATCTTCCTGCTCGCGGGCGGCACCGCCGGCACGGAGCGGCTGGGGGCGGTGTGCCGGCGCATCGGCCTGTCCTTCACCCGGCCCCTGCCGGACCTCGTCCTCGGCTTCCTCCTCGCCCTGGTGATCGGCGTCCCCGGCCTCGGGCTGTTCGCGCTGGGCCGCGCGCTGGGCCTCAACGCCCAGCTGGAGGCCTCGGGGCTGGCGAGCTTCTGGTGGACGGTGCCGGTGCTCGTGCTCTCCGCGCTGAGGAGCGGCCTGGTGGAGGAGGTGATCGTCGTCGCGTACCTGCTCGACCGGCTGCAGCGCCTCGGCTGGTCGACGCCGCTGATCATCGCCGTCAGCGCGCTGGTGCGCGGCAGCTACCACCTCTACCAGGGGTGGGGACCGTTCGTCGGCAACGCGATCATGGGGGTGGTCTTCTCGCTGGTGTACCTGCGCACCCGCCGGGTGATGCCGCTGGTGATCGCCCACACGCTCATCGACGTCGTCGCGTTCGTCGGCTACCAGTACCTCGCGGAGCCGCTCGGCCTCGCGTGAGGCGCCACAGCGCGTCACGCACGGCGGAGACCACCATGACGCCCAGCGGGGCGGTGGCCATGAGGGCCAGCTCCTCGCGCGGCGTGGTCGAGCCGTCGAGGAAGCGCAGGACCCGCTCCGGGGGGTTGCGGGCGAACAGCCGAGGGAAGAAGTCCGCGCCGCGCAGGCTCCCGTCCGCCAGCGCGCGCAGCACCACGGCGTCCATCCAGGCGTGGCGCCGCGGGTAGGGCCGCGGGGGCGCGATGGCGTCGGCGCTCAGGTCTCGCCCGGCCGCGTGCTCGCGCACGATCGCCGCGGCGATCGCGCTCCCCTGGCGCTGCATCGCCGCGAAGGCGTACCCCGTCGATCCCCTGATCGCTCCACCAGCACCCCCGATGCGCACCACCCGCGGCCCGGCGACGGCGCGGCGGACGGCGTCGTCCATGGGGATCACGCCCTGCTCGACGTGCTCGGTCGGGGCGTCGGCCAGCCCCACGGCCTGGCGGTAGCCGCCCAGCGCGGCGGCGTACCCGGCGTCGTCGAGCACCGCGGGCGAGAACTCCGTGTACTCCACCAGCGTGGTGCCGTCGGGTGCGGGCAGGCGGTAGCCGAAGGCGACGCCGACGGCCGGCTGCGGGAGGGAGAAGTCCATGAGGACGGCGACGCCGCGACCCCCGCTGGCGTCGGCGACGACCTCGCCGCGGAAGTGCTGCAGGAGCCGGGTCGCGGCGGCCCTCACCGGCGCGGCGGGCCGCGAGTCCAGGGCGACCGGGGCGGCGATCGAGCCGTCCGGCGTCTCCACCACCACGTCGTGGGGCCCGGCGACCACCGAGGTCACCGCCGCGCTCACGTGGGTCACCTGCAGGGCTCCGTCCAGCGCCGCGACCTGCTCAGCGACCGCGGCGTAGAGGTCCTCCCCGCGGACCATGACGTAGCGCAGCGCCCCCAGGTCGAGCACGCGGGGCACTCCCTCGCGGTCGACCACCGCGAGGCGTCGCCACGACGCGGCGACGCTGGGGCGCAGCAGGGCCAGGTGCGGGTCGTCGGCGTCCCACCACGAGCACCACGTGCGGTCCGCGGGCCGCGTGCGGAGCCGGTCCACCGGGTCCACGACGACCACCCGCAGGGGCCCGGGGGTAGCGGCCCGGACGCCCTCGCCACGGCCGGAGCGCTCGCCGGCGTCGCCGGTGGCCGCGCGCTCGTGGAGCACGGCCGCGAGGTGCTGCAGCACGATCACCGCCGCCCCGCCGCCACCGAGGAGCACGACGTCGGCCGCGGCGGGGACGGGCGCCAGGCCGGCGCGGGGGGTCACGGGCTCAGCATGCCCGACGCCGCGCAGCACCTCATGGCCCGCCGTGATCGAAGCACTCCGCTTTGGCGCTACCGTTTCCCCGTGACCACGCTGCTGACCACGGAGCGCCTGCTCGTGCGCGACTGGGCGGACTCCGACGCCCCCGCCGCCCTCGCCATCTTCGGCGACGAGCGCGTCTCCCGCTGGTTGACCCCGGAGGTCGAGCCCGTGCCCGACGAGGACGCCATGCTGGCGCGCCTGCGGTCCTGGCGCGAGGAGGACGACGGCATCGACCCCGAGCTCGAGGCCTTCGTGGGGCGCTGGGCGCTCGTGCGCCGCGAGGACGAGGTGGTCGTCGGCGCGCTGGTGCTGCGCACCATGCCCCCGCACGACGTCGACATCGAGGTCGCCTGGCAGCTGGTCCCCGAGCACTGGGGCCAGGGGTACGCGTCCGAGGGCACCGCCGCGCTGGCGCGCTGGGCCTTCGACCAGTCGGCCTCCGAGCTGTTCGCCGTGGTGAAGCCGGGCAACGAGCGGGCGGCGTGGATCGCCAAGCGTCTGGGCATGGAGTGGGTCGGCGAGACGGAGAAGTACTACGACCAGAACCTCGTGGTGTACCGGCTGCGTGCCGGGGACCTGCCGAGCGACCGCGCCGCGACCACGCGCGACCCGGCGAGCAGCACCGGCAGCATGCCCGCGGTGAAGCCGGCCAGCTAGGAGCGACCCACCCGCGTCACCGGCGGCGGCGCTCGCGGCGCTCGCCGCGCTGGCGGGCCAGCGCCTCGCGGATCGGCGGGACCACCACGCCGCCGGCAGCCATCTGCCGGCGGACGAGCCGCCGCGTCGTGAGGATGCCGACCAGGCCGATCGCCCAGATGACGTACTGGGTGCTCAGCGCGAGGCGGAAGTCGCCCAGGGAGTAGTCGCCGCCCGTGGCGTCCAGCACGACGCCCACGCCGGTGATCACCACCAGCGACGCCGCGAAGCCACCGATGTTCACCAGTCCCGTGGCGGTGCCCAGGCGCGCCGAGGGGTTGAACGTGCGAGCGAAGTCCAGCCCCACGAGGGAGCCGGGCCCGCCGGTCGCCATGAAGAGCATGAGCAGCACCAGCAGCCAGACCGGTGCGGGGCCCGGCCAGGCCAGGACGGCCGTCCACGCGCTCACGTTGAGACCGATGACGGTGAGCACCAGCCACGAGCGGCGCAGCGGGTGGCGTCCGGCGGCGATCCCGAGCACCGGACCGGCGGCGATGCCGGCGAGGACGTGGAGGGTGATCAGGGCCGAGGCGGCCTGCGGCGAGCGACCCTCCCCGGCGGTGAGGAAGGGGTAGCCCCACATGAGGGCGAAGACCGTGGCGGGGAACTGGGTGGTGAAGTGCGACCAGAGGCCCAGGCGCGTGCCGGGGTGGCGCCAGGCCGAGGTGAGGTCGTGGCGTGCCTGGGAGAAGCTCATCGCCGGGCCCACGCGGGTGCGCACCCCCGGCGCGTCACGCACGCCGAGCCACACGAGCAGGCCGATGAGCGCGCTGACGGTGGCGGCGGAGACGAACGCGGGCGTCCACCCCCCGCGCGTCAGCAGCGCCACGAGGGGCACCGCCGAGAGGATCTGCCCCGTCTGGCCGAGGATGCCGGTGAGCTGGGTGACCACGGGCACCTGGCGCGGGGAGAACCACGACGCCGCGAGGCGGATCACCGACACGAAGGTCAGGGCGTCGCCGGCACCGACCATCGCCCGTCCGAGCACCGCGAGCGGCACGACGCTCGCCAGGGCCAGCACGAGCTGCCCGGCGCCCATGAGCAGCGCCCCGGCGGTGAGCAGGCGCCGGGCGCCGAACCGGTCCAGGGCCAGACCGGCGGGCACCTGCAGCGCTGCGTAGACCAGCAGCTGGAGCACGGTGAACGCGGAGAGCACCGAGGCGGGGGCGTCGAAGCGGCTGGCGGCCTCGGTGGCGGCCACGCCGAACGAGGTGCGCTGGAGCACCGCCGCGACGTAGGCGCTGACCCCGAGCACCCAGACGACCCACGCCGTGCGCGAGCCGAGCCCGCTGCTGCTGCCGCCGGGCCGGGAGGGGTCGGGCGTGGTCCTCACCGTGCCTCCTCCCCGTCCGCTCCGGGTTCAGGCAGCCACCTCGAACCACACGATCTTGCCGAACGCGCCGTCCAGCACGCCCCAGGTGCTCGCCAGCATCTCGACGATGGTCATCCCGCGCCCGTCCAGCGCAGCCTCCTCGGCGCGCAGCGTCACCGGGTGCCGTGAGTTGTCGTCACCGACCTCGACGCGCACCGCATCCTCGTCGACCTCCAGGCGCAGCCGCACCTCGGAACGGCCGTGGACGACGGCGTTGGTCACCACCTCGGAGACGAGCAGCTCCGCGGTGTCGGCCACCTCACCGTCCACGCCGCCGCGGGCGCACCCGTCGAGCACGAGCCGCCGCGCCGAGGCGGCAGCGGTCGGGTCGCAGGGCAATGTCGTCTCCACCCGGAGCCGCGGGGTGGTCACCGGGTGGAGAGACGCACGCATGCCCCAACTGTGCCATGTTGTCGCGCACAGTCAATCCTGGTCACTCAGAGTGGCGATCATGGAGGGCGGCGGTCACTCGCGGGAGGAGGACCCGCCGGTGCCGGGGTGGCGTCCGGTCGAGGCGCCGCTGGTGGACGAGTAGACCAGCCCTCCACCGCCGGAGCCGGAGCCGCCGCGCGCCGGTCGACGACCACCGCCGGCCCCACCACCGGAGCGCCCTGCACCGCCGGACGAGCGGGCGGGCCCGCCGTGGCCCTCACCGCGACCGCCCGGGCGCTGCGGGCCGCCGCGACCGCCGGAGCGCTGGCCGCCGCGAGCGCCCTGCCCGCCACGGCCCGAGGTCTCGGGTCGGGCCGCCGGCACGGCCGGGGCGTTCGCGGGCGGGGCCACGTGCGGAGCCACCTCGCCGGTCAGGGAGCCGACGACCGAGGCAGCGAGGTCGGTGGAGGCGTCGATCCGGTGGGTGGTGGCGGTGATGCGGGCCTGGCGCATGAGGACGCGGACGTCGGCGGCCTCGGCCGGCAGCATCACGGTCACCACGTCACCACCGGACCCGGCGCGCGCCGTGCGCCCGGAGCGGTGCAGGTACGCCTTGTGCTCGGTCGGGGGGTCGACGTGGATGACGAGCTCCACGTCGTCGACGTGGATGCCCCGCGCGGCGATGTCGGTGGCCACCATGACCTTCGCCTCGCCGGACGCGAACGCCTCGAGGTTGCGCTGGCGGGCGTTCTGGCTGAGGTTGCCGTGCAGGTCCACCGCGGGGATCCCGCTGGCGGTGAGCTGACGGGCGAGGCGCTTGGCCTGGTGCTTGGTGCGCATGAACAGCAGCCGGCGCCCCGTCCCGGAGGCGAGGTGACGCACGACGGCCGTCTTGACCTCGGGGGAGTCGACCGCGAGGACGTGGTGGGTCATCGCCGCGACCGGGGACTCGGCGGAGTCCACCGCGTGGCTCAGCGGCTGGTCGAGGAACTTCTTGACCAGGGTGTCCACCCCGTTGTCGAGGGTGGCGGAGAAGAGCAGCCGCTGCCCGCCGCGCGGGGTGGCGGTGAGGATGCGCGTCACGCCCGGCAGGAACCCGAGGTCGGCCATGTGGTCGGCCTCGTCCAGCACGGTGACCTCGACGGTGTCGAGGACGATCTCGCGCTGGCGCATGAGGTCCTCCAGGCGCCCGGGGCAGGCGATGACGACGTCGACGCCGTTGCTCAGCGCGCTGACCTGGCGGCCCTGCGGCACTCCGCCGAAGATCACCGTGGTGCGCAGGCCGGCGGCCTGGGCCAGCGGCTCGATCGTCGCGGCGATCTGGAGGGCCAGCTCGCGGGTGGGGGCGAGCACCAGGGCCCTGGGGTGCTTGGGGGTGCGGCGCGATGCCGGAGCCCCGGCCTCGCGCAGGCGGGCCACGAGCGGGATCGCGAAGGCCAGGGTCTTGCCGGAGCCGGTCTTGCCGCGGCCGAGGACGTCACGCCCGGCGAGGGTGTCGCGCAGGGTGGCGGTCTGGATGGGGAAGGGCGTGGTGAGGCCGCGCGTGGCCATGGACTCGACGAGGGCGTCGGGGACGCCGAGGTCGGCGAACGACGCGCCGTCCGGGGCCGGGGCCGCAGCGGGAGCAGCGGGGCGAGGGGCGGCCGGGGCCGGCGCGGCGGGGCTCACGGCCTCGGCGCGGCGACCGCCCGGGGCTGACCCGGTGCGGGCGTCGGAGCCGGGGCGCGAGGAGCCGGAGCCGCCACGACCGCGGCGCGAGGAGCCGTTGCGGGACTGGCCGCCGCGGGCCTGGTCGCGGCCCGGCTGGCCGGGGCCGGGCTGGCCGGAGCCGGGCTGGCCGGGGCGGGCGTCGCGGTCCGGGACGCCGTTGGTACGGGTGGGGATGGAGACGGGGGCAGAGCTGGGCACAGGGGACTCTCAGAGGCTGGAGGGCACCGCGTCCGCGGTGGGCGGGCTCCCCGGCGGCTGTGTGAGGCCGGCGCGGCTCGGGGGCACGAGCTAAGGGTGTGGGCAGCCGGACGGACCGTCGTGACCGAGAACCTGGCCGAAGAGCCGAGGAGACGGACGGTGGATGGTCGCCGGACGCTGCCGCGCAGCGACCACTATGCCTCATGGACCCGGCGGCGGTGGGCAGCGGCCCCGCCAGCGCGCCGCCGGACAGGCAGAGGCGCACTCGGTGCGACCATGGCCGGAACCGCCACGAAGGAGCACCCATGGTCTCGCAGCACCCCGACGACGCCCCGCGGCCGACCGACGGCGGGGACGCCGCCGCGCCGGCGGCGCCGCCCCAGCAGCAGCTGTCCGCACAGCCCTCCCCGGCCACCGCTCCGGTGCGCCGCGAGAAGGGCGGCTTCTCGAGGGGGTTCGGTGCGGGGTTCGGCGCCTCGCTCGGCGTGGGCGTGGTGCTCACGGCGCTGAGCATCATCACGACGATCGGGCTGGTCCTCGGCACGCTCGCCCTCGCCGGGCTCGCCGGCGGCGACGGCTCGAGCGCCAGGGCGCCGCTGACCACCGAGCCGGCCTGGGGCCCCGAGGGCGCCGGCTCGAGCCTGCTGGCCATCCCGGTCACCGGCACCATCCTCGGCAGCTCCTCCGACGGCGCCCCGCTGGGCGGCGCGACCTACGGCTACGACGTCGCGGAGACCATCGACGCCCTGGACGCCGACGACTACGCCGGCATCGTCCTGGAGATGAACACCCCGGGCGGCACCATCTACGGCTCGCGCGCCATCGCCGACGCCGTCGACCGCTACCGCGAGCGCACCGACCACCGGGTCGTGGCGTTCGTGCGGGGGCTCTCGGCGTCGGGCGGGATGTACGCCATGGCCGGCGCCGACGAGATCATCGCCGACCACGGCTCGCTCGTCGGGAGCATCGGGGTCGTCTCCGGGCCGTTCGAGCGCTACCGCGACGTCACCGGCATCCCGGGCTCGCTGCTCGCCCCCGGCGTCGAGACCGAGGGCGGCATCACCTCGGAGTACCTCAGCCAGGGAAAGGGCAAGGACTTCGGCAACCCCTACCGGGACATGACCGAGGAGGAGCGCGCGGTCTGGCTCGCCGGGCTGGAGAACGAGTACGCAGCCTTCGTGGGCACCGTCTCGAGCGCCCGCGACATCCCCGAGCAGACCATCCGCGATGACATCGGCGCCTACCTCTACGACGGCGACACGGCGGTGCAGAACGGGCTGATCGACCAGGTCCTCGGCCAGGACGAGGCCTACCGCGAGGCGGCGACGCTCAACGGGCTCGACCCGGAGGACACCGCGGTCGAGCGCATCGTCGGGGCCGGCCTGCTCGACCAGCTGCTGGCGGCCTCCGCGGACCGCGTCGCCGGGCGCGGCGCCCAGCAGGGCGCGGACCCGGCGCAGGTCGAGGCCGCGGCGCGCACCTCGGTGGTGTGCTCGGGGGCGACCATCGCGCTCGTCTACCAGGGCGACCTCTCGGCGATCTGCCCGTAGGGATGAGCCCGACGACCCGGCGCGCCCTGCGCCGGGTCGTCGGCCCGCCCACGGTCGGCCCGCGCACGGCCCGCGCCGACGCCGGTGCAGACGCAGACACCGGTGCAGACGCCGAGACCGGGCCGGATGGCCGTGGACCACGTAGCATCGCGACGTCCACGGTCTCGACGAGGAGACGGGTGCGGCATCACGTCGCCGTACGGCTCCTCCCAGAACAGGTCGGCATGTCAGCCCCCCCGCGTCCCCAGCCCCTCAGCAGCGGCCCCGCGCCCGACGACGCCGCGGTGGAGCCCGCGCAGCCGCTGGAGCACCGCCAGATCCTCAAGGTCCTCTCCGGGCTGCTGCTGGGGATGTTCGTGGCCATCCTGTCGTCGACGGTGGTCTCCAACGCCCTGCCGGTGATCCTCGCCGAGCTCGGCGGCAACCAGGCCGGCTACACGTGGGTCATCACCGCCTCCCTGCTCGCCACGACCGTCTCCGTGCCGATCTGGGGCAAGCTCGCCGACCTGTTCTCGAAGAAGGCGCTCGTCCAGACGTCGCTGATCCTCTTCACGGTGGCCTCGGCGGTGGCGGGATTCTCCGTCAACGTCGAGATGCTCATCGTCTGCCGCGTGTTCCAGGGCCTCGGCGCGGGCGGGCTCACCGCGCTGGCCCAGGTGATCATCGCCGCGATGATCCCGCCGCGCGAGCGCGGCCGCTACGCCGGCTACATCGGCGCCACGTTCGCCCTCGCCACGGTCTCCGGGCCGCTCATCGGCGGGGTCCTCACCGAGGACGTCTCGTGGCACGCGACGTTCTACGTGGGCGTCCCCTTCGCCCTGGCCGCGTTCTTCGTGCTCCGGCGCACGCTGAACCTGCCGGTGGTGCGCCGCGAGGTCAGCATCGACTACGCGGGCGCCCTGCTGCTGGCGGCCGGCACGTCCCTGCTGCTCGTCTGGGTCTCGCTGGCGGGCAAGAGCTTCCCGTGGGCCTCGTGGGAGACCGCGCTCATGGTCCCCGGCAGCGTGGTCCTGCTCGTCGCGATGGTGCTCGTGGAGCGCAGGGCCGCCGAGCCGATCATCCCGCTGCGCCTGTTCCGCGAGCGCACCATCGTGCTGTCCGCGATCGCCTCGCTGTTCACCGGCGTCGCCCTCTTCGGCGCGACGATCTTCCTCAGCCAGTACTTCCAGCTCGCGCGCGGCGCCACGCCCACCATGTCGGGCGTCTACACCCTGCCGCTCATCGTCGGCCTGGCGCTCTCCTCGACCTTCAGCGGCAAGCTCATCACGCGCACGGGCCGGTGGAAGCGCTGGCTCGTCCTCGGCTCGGTGATGCTCACGGCGGGGTCCGCCGCCATGGCCACCATCGGGTACGACACCGCCTACTGGCTCGTGGGCGTCTACATGGCCGTCATCGGGGCGGGCGTGGGGATGATGCTGCAGAACCTCGTGCTCGCGGTGCAGAACATCGTCGCCACCACCGACCTCGGCACGGCCAGCTCCTTCATCGCCTTCACCCGCACCCTCGGTGGGGCGATCGGGGTCTCGGCGCTGGGCGCGCTCCTCGGCCACCAGGTCACCGGGTACGTGACGAGCGGTCTCGCGACCCTGGGGGTGAGCCCTTCCGCGGGCGCCGGCCTCGCCGGGGGCGGCATCCCGGACCTCTCCGCGCTGCCGGCGCCGGTCGCCGAGGTCGTCCAGGCCGCGTACGGCGACGGCGTGGCGGACCTCTTCCTGGTCTCCGCCCCGGCCGCCCTGGTCGCCCTGGTGCTCGTGCTGTTCATCCAGGAGCGGGCGCTGCGGACGACGAACGACTGAGCGCGCCGCCGCTGGGCGCCACGGTGGAGCGCGGCATCGCGCCGCCCCCGCGCGTCCTCGCCTCCAGCATGCCCCCATCGCTCGACCGGGGACGCGCCACCGCGTGCCGGGGCCCGCTCCACGCGGTGGCGCGTCCCCGGTCGAGCGAGGTCGGGGCGAGCGGGGAGCCGGTGCGCTGCCAGCCCGTCGAGCGGGGAGCCTGCGCGTCGCCCACCCGTCGAGCGGGGAGCCCGTGTGACGCGAGCCGGCGTGTCGCGCACGCCAGCTCCCCGCTCGGCCGGCACCTGGAGACACCTCGTCGATCCGCCACCGCTGCCTTCACCGCAACGACCCCGAGGCGCACACGGCGTAGCGGTTGACCCTCGCCAGCCCGGCCCTGCAGCTGCTCGTGCCACCTGTCACCGACCGGGGACCCTGCACCGCGCCCCCCAGACCCTCCACGACCGACCGGGGACCCTCCACCGCGTTGCTGAGGGTGCTTCACGCGGGAGGACGTCCCCGGTCGATCAGGGACGGGGCGGGGGTCAGCGTCACCGTGAAGCTCAGCGCGCCGGTGGGCGCAGCGGCACGCGGCGCAGCACCAGCCATACCGCCGCGGCCAGCCCCACGCAGATCCCGAGGTACACGAACGGTCCGCGAGGCGAGCCGGTCACGGCGAACAGCCTGGCGGCGTCGGGGGGGAGCGTCGCCGCCACGCCGAGGTAGGCCGACCACACGACGCCCGCGGCGACCAGCACCCCCAGCACCCCGAGGCCGCGCCACCGATACCGGGCAGCACCGAGCAGCACCCCGCCCAGCGCGGCCACCACGAACCACGGGAGAACCTGGGCAGGGTTGAAGTACACCTCCGGTGCGTCGACGGTGAACGTCACCGACGACGCGTACGTCGAGGCATCGGCCACCACGTCGTACCGACCTGGCGCGACCGCGGCGACCCCGTGCTGCAGCGCCGCACCGGCGGCGGCCACCAGCGTGAGCATCGCCGTGGTGGCCGCGGCGAGGATCCCCACGGCGATCAGCAGAGCGCCCGTCGCCGCGCGCCGGGTGACCCCGCCCGCCACCAGGACAGGGACGACGGTGCGGACGGTGCGGACCCAGCTGAGCAGCGCAGCCAGCCCGACGAGACCCGACACGATGGCTGCAGTGCCCTGATCACCCTGGACGATGAGGAAGCTGCCGGGCGGAGCACCCCGCCACGTCCCCCACGCAGCGGAGCCGGCGAAGACCAGGCTCGTCGCCACGAGGACGACCAGCACCCACGGTGCGGCCTGCCACAGCAGGAGCGACGTCGCCGCCCGCACCGAGCGCCACCCCGAGCGAGGAGCCCCGACCACCGCGACGCTCATCGCCCGGCTCTCGCGCCCGCCAGCGACGCCGGAGCGGGCGAGCGAGAGGTCAGGTGCACCAGAGCGTCCTGCAGCGACGGCGAGGCGGCGTCCAGGCCGGCCAGCGCCGCGGCCGGGCGGGCCTGGCCGTCGGGGTCGAGCACCACCACCTCGGCGGTGCCCCCCAGGCGTCGCTCGGCGACGACCTGGCGTCCCACCGCGAACCCCTCCACCGCCGGCGCGGCGCCGCTGACGGCCAGCACCCGGGAGCACGCCGTCTCGACGTCCTCGTGGAGGACCACCGACCCCGCAGCCAGGACGGTGACGCGGTCCAGCAGCGGCGCCACCTCGTCGACGAGGTGCGTCGCGATGACCACGGTGCGCGGGTGCTCGGCCTGCTCGCGGGCCAGCTCGGCGGCGAAGGCCGCACGGGACGCGGCGTCCAGGCCGAGCGTCACCTCGTCCAGCAGCGTCAGGGGCGCACGGGCGGCCAGGCCGAGGACGATCCCCAGCGCGGACCGCTGCCCCCGGGACAGCCGGTCGACGAAGGAGCGCAGCGGCAGAGCGAGCACCTCCACCAGGTGGGCTGCCACAGCAGGGGTGAAGCTCGGCCGGAGCGAGGCGGCGGTGCGCAGCACGTCGCCGACGCGCTCGCCCGTCACCACGTCGCCGCCCTCCCGGACCAGGCAGGTGCGCGCCATGGTGTCGGCGTCCTCGAAGGGGTCCACACCGCCGACGCGCACGACTCCGCTCGTCGGGCGACGAAAGCCGGCCGCGACCGCGAGCAGCGTCGACTTGCCGGAGCCGTTGGGGCCGAGCAGCCCGTGGACGGTGCCGGGCGACCACGCCAGGTCCGCGCCGTCGAGGGCCGGGGCGCCTCGTCGCCGATAGCGCACGCCGACGCCGGCGAGGTCGACGTCGACGCACTCACCGGTCATCGCGACACCCCGCTCTCCACGGCCGTCCCCGCAGCCGGCGAGGCCGTCCGGGCCTCGACGTGGCGGCGGACCCGGTCCAGCACCACGTCACCGTCGATGCCGAGCAGGTCCGCCTCGGCGAGCGCGGGGTCCAGCACGTCGTCCAGGTACCGCGCCGCACGCTGGTGGCGCAGGCGCTCGCGAGCGCCCTCGCGCACGAACACCCCGATGCCGCGGCGCTTCTCCGCGGTGCCCTCGCCCACGAGATCGCCGAGCGCCCGGGCGGCGGTCGCCGGGTTGATGCCCAGCTGGACGGCGTACTGGGTGGTGGACGTCAGGCGGTCACCCTCCCGCAGACGGCCGCGCAGGACGTCGTCGCGCACCTGGTCGGCGATCCGCGCGTACAGCGGGCCCGGTCCGTCGAGCAGCCCGTCCACCGTCATCACATCCTCCATGGTTCGTCGGTGGACCAGTGAACCACAGAAGCCGTCGTGGCGTCGGCGTCATCCGTCGCGAGCCGGCTCCCACGTCGGCGGGTCGGCCGGAGCGAGGCGTGCGTCGTCGACGCGGAAGGACCGGACCGGCCCGATGGTGGTGTGCGGGCCCTCGAAGCGCACCGTGACCCAGCCGGCGCCCGATCCCTGGACCCAGCCCGGCCCGAGGTCGGCGTGGACGACGTCCGCCCCGGGGCGCCACACCTGCGACGGGGGCAGCGGCCCGTAGGGAGCGGGCGACGCCGCGGAGACGTCCTCGTCGGCCATGGGCTCCGGCGCAGGAGCGTGCGGGTCCTGCGCCTCCTCCAGCGCCGCGAGGAGGTCCTGCTGGGCGTAGTCGCTCAGCGCGCTGACCCCCACGCCGAGCAGGCGGATCCCGTCGCTCACGTCGACGCCCGCGAGCAGGGCGGCCGCCGCGGCGCCGATGGTGCCCCCGTCGTCGACGGGGTGCGCCGTGGTGGACGAGCGCGAGAGCGTCGAGAAGTCGTGCCGGCGCGCCTTCAGCGTCACCGTGCGCCCGCTCAGCCCGTCGCGCTGCAGGCGATCGGCGACGCGGCGGGCCAGCCGGGCCACCTGGTCGCCCAGCAGCGAGCGGTCGGTGAGGTCGACGGGGAAGGTCTCCTCCGCGGACACCGACTTGGACTCCCGGTGGGCCACCACGGCGCGCGGGTCGAGTCCCCGGGCGTGCGCGTGCAGCGCCGTGCCGTGCGCCTGCCCGACGAGGCTGACCACCTCCACCAGCTCGGCCGCGGCGACGGCGCCGACGGTGGTGTAGCCGTGGCGCACCAGCCGCTCCTCGGTCACGGGCCCCACCCCCGGCAGGCGCCGCACGGGCATGGGCGCGAGGAGGCCCGCCTCGGTGCCGGGCGCCACCACGCGCAGCCCGTCGGGCTTGTCGAGGTCGGAGGCGATCTTCGCGATCAGCTTCGAGGTGCCGAGGCCCACGGACACCATGAGCCCGGTAGCCCGGAGCACGCGGGCCCGGAACTGCGCGGCGAGCGCCGTGGCCGTGGTCACCGCGGCGCCGTCGGTCAGACCGGCCATCCGCGGAGCGGCGGCGAGGTCGACGTAGGCCTCGTCGAGGCTCAGCGGCTCGACGACGTCGGACAGATCGGCCACCAGCGCCATGACCTGGGCGGACGCGGTGCGGTAGGCCTCGAACCTCCCCGAGAGGTAGGCGGCGTTCGGGGCGCGGCGCCGCGCCATCGCGGTCGGCATCGCGGAGCCCACCCCGAAGACCCGGGCCTCGTAGCTGGCGGTGGCGACCACCCCGCGCCACCC
>JARIBR010000136.1 GCA_029258695.1 Quadrisphaera sp. | reverse complement strand
CCAGCCCGATGACCGCGAGCGTCCCGCCCTTCGGCGTCTCGGCGTAGCGCACGCCCTGCCACGCGGTGGAGACGACGTCGGAGAGGTAGAGCCAGTGCTCGTCCGGGCGGTCGTCGGGCACGACGATGGGCCCGAAGTGGGCCTGGGGGACCCGCAGGTACTGGGCCTGGCCACCGGGCACGGAGCCGTAGAGGTCGGTGTAGCCGAACAGCGAGGCTCCCTTGCCCGTCGCGGTGTTCTGCGTGGTCTCGCACTGGGCGTAGAGCTTTCGCTGGCACATCCAGCAGCGCCCGCACGCGATGGTGAAGGGCACCACCACGCGGTCGCCGACCTTGAGGTCCCCGGCGGCGGACCCGACCTCCTCGACCACGCCCATCGGCTCGTGGCCGAGCACGTCGCCCGGGTGGAGGTAGGGGCCGAGCACCTCGTAGAGGTGGAGGTCGGAGCCGCAGATCGCCGTGGAGGTGATGCGGACGATCGCGTCGGTGGGCTCCTGGATCTGGGGGTCGGGCACGTCCTCGACGGAGACGGTGCGCTTCGACTGGTAGGTGAGGGCTCTCATGTGCACCTCCTACCCGGACGGGCGCGCTCCATGCGGCGCGGCCGGTGAGCCGGGGTTACCGTGCTTTCCCCTTCGACGACGCGCAGGAGACCCCGTGCCCGAGCAGAGCAGCTCACCGCCCGCCCAGCAGCCGACCTCGCCCACGGGCAACACCACCTTGTCGGTGGCGATGGTCCTCGCCGAGTCCGCCCGCCGTCACGCGGACTCCGTCGCCGTCGTGGTGGGCGAGGAGGAGACGACCTACGCGCAGCTGTGGGAGCAGGCCCGCGGCTACGCGGCGGTGCTGCGCGAGCGCGGGGTGGGCCCTGGCACCCGGGTGGCGATGCTCGTGCCCAACGTCGCGGACTTCCCCCGCGTCTACTACGCGGTGCTCGCGCTCGGGGCCACCGTCGTGCCCGTCCACGCCCTGCTCACCGCCAGGGAGATCGCCTACGCCCTGACCGACAGCGGCGCGCGCCTCCTCGTGTGCGCCGGGCCGCTGCTCGGCGCCGGCGCCGACGGGGCGTCGCGGGCGGGGGTGGAGCTGATGAGCGTGCTCGCGCCCGACGGCGACGTGCGCTCGCTGACCGCTCTCGCCGCGCAGAGCGAGCCGATCGGGGCCTACGTCCCGTGCGACCCCGCCCAGACGGCGACGATCCTCTACACCTCCGGGACCACCGGGCAGCCCAAGGGCGCGCAAGGTTGCCACCTGGCGCTCGTCGAGCAGGTCAACTCCCTGCTCGTCAACGCCTTCGACATCCGCCCCGAGGACGTGGTCCTCGGCGCCCTGCCGCTGTTCCACACCTTCGGCCAGACGTGCGCGATGAACACGACCTTCCGCGCCGGGGCCCGCCTGGTGATGGTGCCCAAGTTCGACGGGGCGACCGCGCTGAGGACGATGGTCGAGCAGCGGGCGACGATCATGATGGGCGTGCCGACCATGTGGATGGCGCTGCTCGAGGCCGCCCGCGCGAACCCCGGGCAGGAGCTGCCTCCGCTGCGCTACGGCTGCTCCGGGGGAGCCGCGCTGCCCGTGGCCGTCATCGACGCGGTCCGGGAGACCTTCGGGATCGAGGTCTACGAGGGGTACGGGCTCACCGAGACCTCCCCGGTGGCGACGTTCAACCACGTGGGCACCCCGCCGCGCGCCGGCACCGTCGGCACGGCGATCTGGGGGATCGACGTGGAGGCGGCCGATCCCGAGGAGGCGTCCTCGATCCGGCTGCTGCCGCGCGGCGAGCTCGGGGAGCTGGTGATCCGCGGTCACAACCTGTTCACCGGGTACCTGAACCGCCCCGAGGACACGGCCGCCGCGGTCGTCGACGGGTGGTTCCGGTCCGGGGACCTCGGGACCGTCGGTGAGGACGGCTACGTGACCATCGTCGACCGCACCAAGGACATGATCCTGCGCAACGGCTTCAACGTCTACCCGCGCGAGGTCGAGGAGATCCTCGCCGGGCACCCGGACATCGCGCAGGTCGCGGTGTTCGGCCTGCCGGACGAGACCCACGGCGAGGAGGTCACCGCAGCGGTGGTGCTCAACGCCGGGGCCTCCGCGGACGCCGAGGCGCTGCGGGCCTTCGCGTCCGAGCAGCTCGCCGCCTACAAGTACCCGCGCCGCTTCGAGCTCGTGGACTCCCTCCCGATGGGGCCCAGCGGGAAGGTGCTCAAGCGCGAGCTGGTGGCGCGCTACTCCTGACGCCCCGCCACCCCCACTCCACCCCGCCCGACCTCACCTGCCCTCAACCGCACTTCGTGGGAGAAGTGCGGCGGTAGAGCGCCGATCCGGCGCACTCGGTCGGAGAAGTGCGGTGGGAGCGGGTGGTCAGGGCTCGCGGCGCGCTGCGGCCTGGGCGCGCTCGAGCACCTCGCGCTCCGGAAGACCCAGCGCGGCGGCGGCGGCGGCGACGTCGGCGTGCTCGGGCTGGACGGTGAGCGTCCGCCCGTGCCGGTGGGCGACCTTGACCGAGATCTCGTGGCCGCCCACCTCCACCGTCGTGGACGTGCGGGGCAGGGCCCAGCGCACGGTGGCGTGCGCGCGGACTCCCAGCGTCGTGGTGTGCGTCACCAGCACGGCGCGCACGGCGTCGAGCACGTCCGGTCGTGCCAGCGCGCTCACCACGTGACCGGGGCGCCCGTGGCGCATGAGCACCGGCGTGGTCCAGGCGTCGTGCGCGCCGGCCGCGACGGCCGCGTCGAGCACGCCGGGCCACAGACGTGGGTCGAGGTCGTCGACGGTCGCCTCGAGAACCAGCAGGTCGTCCTCGCGCCAGGCTGGCGCCTGGACCGCCCCGTGGCCGCCACCGGCTGCGTCCCGCGAGCGGTCCCCGTCGCCCACGCCGTCGACAGCCGCCGGGGGAGGAGGCTCGGCCGAGCGACCCACCACCACCCGCAGCACGTTGGCGGCGGCTGCGGGGTCCGCGGCCCCGGCGCCGACGCCGACGGCGGTGACGGCCAGCGCAGGCACGGGGCCGAACCGGTGCGCCAGGGTCAGCAGGAGCGCGGCGCCGGTGGGGGTGCACAGCTCGCGGCCCGGCCCGGTCGAGGGGTCTCCCGGCCCCGCCACCACCGGTGCCCCCGAGCCCTCCAGCAGCGCGAGCACCGCGGGGACCGGCACGGGGATGGACCCGTGGGCGCTGCGCGCGCGCCCCGAGCCCAGCGCGATCGTGCCCACGACCACCGAGGGGGCCTGCTCGCCCGCGGCGCCGCTCCCGGTGAGGAGCCCGAGGTCCCCGAGCGCGGCCGCGCAGCCCACCACGTCCGCGAGGGCGTCCAGCGCTCCCACCTCGTGGAAGTGGACGTCGTGGGTGGTCGTGCCGTGCACCTGCGCCTCGGCGACGGCGAGGCGGGTGAACACCGCGACCGCGAAGTCCTCCACGTCGTCGTCGAGGCCACCGGCCCGCACCAGGGCCAGCACGTCGTCCAGCCCGCGGTGCGTCGCGGAGTCCGCCACGCGCACGAGCGCCCGCGCGCAGCCGAGGCCGTGGCGGCGGGTGCGCTCGAGGTCGACCGTCACCGGTTCCGGCGTGACGGCGGCGACCGCGGCGCGCACGACGTCCAGCGAGGCGCCGGCGTCGAGCAGCGCCCCGAGCAGCATGTCCCCGGCGGCGCCGTTGCTGGCGTCGACCCACAGCGTCCTCACCGCTGCGACCCGTCGACGTCCTCGGCGCGCGATCTCGCGAGCCCGACCGGGCGGGCGATCCGCGCGGCCGCCACCCCCGCGCCGTACCCGTTGTCCACGCCCACCGCCGTGACGCCGGGGGCGCAGGAGACGAGCATCGCGGCGAAGGCCGTCAGGCCGTCCATCGACCACCCGTAGCCGGTCGAGGTGGGGACCGCCACCATCGGCGCGGCGACCAGGCCGGCGAGCACCGACGGGAGCGCACCCTCCATGCCCGCCACGGCGACCACCGCGTCGGCGGGGGTGATCTGCGGCAGCTCGGCCAGCAGCCGGTGCAGCCCGGCGACGCCGACGTCGGTGACCAGGTGCGCCTCGACGCCGTGGGCGCGGGCGGCGCGCAGGGCCTCGGTGGCCACGGGCAGGTCGGACGTTCCTGCGGCGACCACGACGACGCTGCCCGCGGGGGGCGGCAGCGGGCCGAGCAGCACGGTGGCGCTCGTCTCGTCGACGTCGAGGTCCGGCTCGCCGGCGAAGGCCTCGCGGGCCGCGGTGAGAGTCGCGGCGTCGCACCGGGTGGCGAGCACGGCGCGCTCCGGGTGCGCGGCGTGCAGCCGGGCGAGGATCGCGGTGGTCTGGGCGGGTGTCTTGCCGGCGGCGTAGACCACCTCGGGGTGCCCGGTGCGCGCGGCGCGGTCGAGGTCGAGCCGGGCGAAGCCGAGGTCGGCGCTGGGCGGGCGCTCGGCGGCTGACGCCCCCTCGCCGGCCGGCCCCGGGGCGAGGCTGCGTGAGAGCATCGAGCGGTGAGCGACCCCACCGACGTCGGCGGCCGTGCGGCCGCGCTCCTGGGCTGGTTCGTCGGGCACGAGCGCATCATCGTCGCCTTCTCCGGCGGGGCGGACTCCGCCCTCGTCCTGGCGGCCGCGGCGCGCGCCCTCGGTCCGGACGCCGTGGTGTCCGTCACCGCCGTGTCGGCGAGCCTGGCCTCCGGCGAGCTCGAGGCGGCCCGGGCCGTCGCGACCGCCCTGGGCGTGGAGCACCGCACCGTGGACACCGCCGAGATGGACGTCGACGGTTACCGCGCCAACTCCGGGCAGCGCTGCTACTTCTGCAAGGCCACCCTGCTCGACACCCTCGCGCCGCTGGCGACCGCGTGGGGCGGCACGGTGGTGACGGGCACCAACGCGGACGACCGCCGCTCGGCGTTCCGCCCGGGGATGCGCGCCGCCACCGAGCGCGGGGTGCGCGAGCCGCTGGCTGAGACCGGGCTCTCCAAGGACGAGGTGCGCGCCGTCAGCCGCTCGTGGGGTCTGGAGACGTCGGACAAGCCGGCCGCGGCGTGCCTGTCCAGCCGCATCGCCCACGGCCTGGAGATCACGCCGGCCCGGCTCGCGCGGGTCGACGTCGCGGAGACGTCGGTGCGCGCGCTGGCCGCCGGCGCCGGCGTCGTCCTGGGTGACCTGAGGGTGCGCGACCTGGGCGACGCGGGGGTGCGCGTGGAGGTGGGCGCCGCCGTCGTCGACGACGTCGCGTCCCTGGACGGCCTCGGTCCGGCGCTCGCGGTGGCCGGCTTCGACGGCGAGGTCGCCGTCGCGCCGTTCCGGTCCGGCTCGCTGAACGTGCTGCCCGCGACCTGAGAGGCCCGAGCGCCCGAGCGGCCCGTCAGAGCCTGGAGGAGCGACGGGCGCGGTAGGCCGCCGCGTGCTCGCGGTTGGCGCACCCCTCGTCGCAGAAGCGCCGCGAGCGGTTGCGGGAGAGATCGACCAGCACGTGGGCGCACCCTGGCCGGGCGCACGCGCCGAGGCGGTCCAGCTCCTCAGCGCGGACGACGTCCGTCAGGGCCATGGCGATCTCGACGCGCAGCCGGGTGGCGGCGGGGTCGGACGCCTCGGTGGCGTGCACGTGCCAGCCGAAGCCGTCATGACGCACCAGCCGCGGCGGCCCGGAGCCGCGGGCCGCCAGCGCGTTGACGTGGGCGACGGCGCGCTCCTCGGAGGCCGACCACACCTCGTGGACGACGCCGCGCAGGTCCCTCACCTCGTGCAGGTCGTCCTCGCTGGGGAGCGAGGTGCCGCCGTCGTCCCACCGGGTGATGAACGCGTCGAGGTCGGCCACGGCGACCATCTGGTCGGGGTGGTCGTCGGTGGCGGCGGTGTTCACCAGCGCGGCGGCCATGGTCAGCGACACCCCGACGTCACGGGCGATGATCACGTTGACTCCTGACTCGATCCAGTTTACGGTCAGGACCATCGTAGACAGTGACCCCTGATTGACGCGTCGAGCGACGGGGGCTCGACACAGGAGGTCTCATGGCGGTCACCCACGCACGCCCGCAGCGCACCACACCCGCGGGCCACGCCGGCGCAGCGTCGGGTCTGTGGGTCGCGCTGCTGTCCGCGGCGAGCTTCGCCACCGCGGGCCCCCTGGCGAAGAGCCTCCTCGACGCCGGCTGGAGCCCCGGCGCCGCGGTCACCGCGCGGATCCTGGGAGCCGCGATCGTCCTCGCCGTCCCGGCGGCGCTCAGCCTGCGCGGCCGCTGGCACGTGCTGCGCCGCGACGCCGGGGTGATCGCGCTCTACGGCCTGCTGGCCATCGCCGGCGCCCAGCTCGGCTTCTTCTCCGCCGTGGTGACCCTCGACGTCGGGACCGCGCTGCTCGTCGAGTACCTGGCCCCGCTGATCGTCGTGGTGTGGGTCTGGGTGGTCCACCGTCAGCCTCCCGGATCCTCGACGATCCTGGGCGCCGCCGTGGCCGTCGGCGGGGTCGTGCTCGTCCTCGACGTGCTCGGAGGCGCCGCCGACGTCGACCTCGTCGGGGTGGCGTGGGCGCTCTTCGCGGCCTGCGGTCTCGCGGTGTACTTCGTCATCGGCGGGCGTCCGACACCGGGGCTGCCGCCGATCGTGCTCGCCGCCGGAGGGCTCGTCGTCGCCGCCGCGGCCCTGGGGCTCGCCGGTGCGCTCGGGGTGCTGCCGATGGTGGCCTCCAGCGACGCGGTGGTGCTGCTCGGCCGCGCGGCGAGCCCGTGGGTCGTCGTCGCGGCCCTCACGCTGGTCTCCGCCGCCCTGGCGTACACCAGCGGCATCGTCGCCGCACGGCGCTTGGGCTCTCGTCTGGCGTCCTTCGCCGGCCTCACGGAGGTGCTCTTCGCTGCGGCCCTCGCCTGGGTGCTGCTGGGCCAGTCGCTGGGGCTCGTCCAGGTCCTCGGCGGCGCCCTCGTCGTGGCGGGGGTGGTCCTGGTCCGGCGCGACCGCTCCGCGGGCGCGGGCCCCGAGCGGCGCGCCTCGGGGCTGGCGTGGACCCTGGACCCATGACCAACGAGAGCGACCTCACCCACCTGCGCGCCAGCGTCGAGCTGGCCCACGAGGCTCACCGGGGCGGGGACGCGCCGTTCGGTGCCGTCGTGGTCTCGGCCGGCGGCGAGGTGCTCTCCACCGGGCGCAACCAGGCCGACTCCACCGACGACCCCACGGCGCACGCCGAGACGGTGGCGATGCTGGCCCTGCCCGCGGGCGAGCGCGCCGCCCTGGTGGGCGCGACGGTCTACGCCAGCGGTGAGCCGTGCCCGATGTGCAGCGCGGCGATGGTGTGGGCGGGCGTCGGGCGCATCGTCTTCGCCGTCTCGTCCCCCGCGTTCTCCGCGGTGCTGCCGTCGTCGCCGACCTTCTCCCTGCGGTGCGCCGACGTGGTCGACTCCTCCGACGCGGCCACCGTGGTGGAGGGCCCGGTGCTGGAGGAGGAGGGGCTCGCACCCTTCCGCGAGGCGGCCGCGCAGCGATGACGCACGAGCCGGCCGACGGTGGCGACGTGGGCGCCCGCTGGGAGGCGCGGTACGCGCAGCGCTCCGCCCACGGACAGGTGTGGCGCGGGGAGCCGAACGCGACGCTCGTCGCCGAGGTCGCCTCGCTGGAGCCCGGCCGTGCGCTGGACCCCGGCTGCGGGGAGGGGGCCGACGCCGTGTGGCTCGCCGTCCGCGGGTGGCGCGTCACCGCCG
Source organism: Quadrisphaera sp. (assembly GCA_029258695.1). The sequence continues at coordinate 2,324 of JARIBR010000136.1, read as the reverse complement.
TCGACGTCGCTCCCACCGCCCTGGAGCGCGGTGCCCACGCCGCCGCCGAGCGCGGGGTGGCGGCCCGGGTGGGCTGGCTCCAGCGGGACCTGAGCACCTGGGAGCCCGCGCCGGGCTCGTTCGACCTCGTCGCGGCCCACTTCGTCCACGCCCCGGCGCCCGAGCGAGCCGCGCTGCTGGCGCGCTGGGAGACGGCGCTCGCCCCGGGCGGGACGCTCCTCGTCGTCGCGCACAGCCCGCAGGACCTCGGGACAGGCCTGAGGCGGCCGCCGGACCCCGAGCTCTACGCCACGGCGCAGGAGATGGCCACGTCGTTGAGCGGGGAGGTCGAGGTCGTCACCGCGCAGGAACGGCCGCGCGTGGTCGAGGGGCCCGACGGGCGGCCCGTCACCGCCCACGACGCGGTGCTGCGGGCGGTGCGCCCCCGCTGAGCCGCGGTGGAGCGTCTCAGCCGAGACGCTCCAGGGTCGCCGGGTCCTCCTGCGCGCCGAAGTACTGCGCCAGCACCGCGCGGAACGTCGGGTCGCCGGGCGACGCACGAGCGAACAGCGTCATCGACGAGCGCAGCTTCAGGGCGTCGACGTCGCCCACCACGGCCACCGGGTCGTCGCCGTCGAGGCCGAGCAGGGCGTCCACGCACTCGTGGAGCCGCGGCCCCAGCACGGGGTGAGCGAGGTACTCCCGGGCGCCGCCGGGCCCGTCGAGCCCCGGCAGGGCGTACCGCGCGGCGGTGGCGCTGCGGCCGAGCCCGGCCACCTGGGGCAGCTCGAACCACATCCAGTGGCCCTCCTTGCGCCCCGCGCGCAGCTCGGCCACCGCGCGCTCGTGCACGCCGCCGGCCTGCGCCTCGACGAAGCGGTCGAACGGATCATCGCTGTCAGCCACCAGACCATGGTGCACCCGACCCTGAAGACCTGCTCCATCACGTCGCGTGATCGGAACTTGACCGACCGCGCGCAGGCGGGACACCGTGCCGCTACTGTCTGAGATCCCACGGTCACAGCGGCCCGTGGGTTCCTCTCGAGATCAGGATGCTCATGCGACGACCACGTCTGTCCGCAGCCCTCGCCGGAACGTTCGGCGCGGCCCTCGTGATGGCCACGGCGCCCCTCGCCGTCGCGGCCACGGACGCCCCACCCCCTGCCGAGTCCGAGGCAGCGCCGTCCGCGGCCACCCAGAAGGTCCCCGACTGGGTGAAGGAGGTCCCCGGCGCCGCCCCGAGCACCGCCGAGGGCCCCGCCGTGGACAAGATCGACCGGTACGTGCCCCGGTCCCTGCAGGGTGACTCCGAGGTCACGGTGATGCTCCAGCTCGCGGCCGAGCCGGTGGCCGTCGCCATGGCGGACGCCGAGGCCTCGGGCCAGCGGATGTCTGCGGCGAGCGCTGACGCGCTGCGCGCCGACATCAGGGCCGAGCAGGCCCCCGTCGAGGCGGCCGTCGAGGCGGCCGGCGGCACGGTCCTGGCCGCCACGCAGGACGCCTACAACGGCCTCAAGGTCACCGTCGCGCAGTCCGAGCTGGAGGCGCTCGCCGCCCAGCCCAGCGTGGCCGCCGTCAAGCCGGTCGTCGCCCACACCATCGACAACGAGGAGTCCGTCCCGTACCTCGGCGTGCCCGAGGAGGTCTGGGAAGGCCTGGAGCTCACCGGCGAGGGCGTCAAGGTCGGCATCATCGACACCGGCATCGACTACACCCACGCCGACTTCGGCGGGCCGGGGACCACCGAGGCGTTCGAGGCGGCCACCGCGGACGAGGACGGCTCGGAGAGCTTCCCCACGAGCAAGGTCGTCGGCGGCTACGACTTCGCCGGTGACGACTACAACGCCGCAGCGCCCGCGGGCAGCCCGGCGACGATCCCGCAGCCGGACGCCAACCCCATCGACTGCGAGGGCCACGGCACCCACGTCGCGGGCACGGCCGCCGGCCAGGGCGTGACCCCCGACGGGGAGACCTTCACCGGCCCCTACGGCCCCGGCGCCTACTCCGACGGCTTCGGGATCGGCCCCGGCGTCGCGCCCGAGGCCGAGCTCTACGCCCTCAAGGTCTTCGGCTGCGAGGGTTCCACCGACCTCTCGACCGAGGCGGTGGACTGGGCGGTGGCCAACGACCTCGACGTCATCAACCTCTCCCTCGGCTCGACGTTCAGCCTGCGGGACGACGTCCTCACCGACGCCCTCGACAACGCCGCGCGCGCCGGCATCATCGTCGCGGTCTCCGCCGGCAACGACGGTGACTCCCCGTACATCCTCGGCTCGCCCAGCTCCGCGCCGCGGGCGATCAGCGTCGCCGCGGTGGACTCCAACGCGTCCTTCCCGCGGGCCACG
>JARIBR010000127.1 GCA_029258695.1 Quadrisphaera sp. | reverse complement strand
GCCCCGATGACGGCCATGTAGACGCCCACGAGCCAGTAGGCGGTGTCGTACCCGATGGTGGCCATGGCGGCGGACCCGGCGGTGAGCATCACCGACCCGAGGACGAGCCAGCGCTTCCACCGGCCCGTGCGGGTGATGAGCTTGCCGCTGAAGGTCGAGGACAGCGCCAGGCCGACGATGAGCGGCAGCGTGTAGATCCCCGACATCGTGGGCGTGGCGCCCCGCGCGAGCTGGAAGTACTGGCTGAGGAAGATCGTGGCGCCGAAGAGGGCGACGCCGGTGAACAGCGAGGCGATCGCGGACAGCACGATGGTGCGCTCGCGGAACAGGCGCAGCGGGATGATCGGCTCGGCGGCCCTGCGCTCCACGAGCACCATGGCGACGAGCAGCACCACGCTGCCCGGGACCATGAGCGCGCTCTCCCAGGAGGCCCACGCGAAGTTCTTGCCCGCGAGCGAGACCCAGACGAGGAGCAGCGACGTGCCGGCCGCCAGCAGCAGGGCGCCCGCGTAGTCGATGCTGACCTCGCGGCGCACGACGGGGAGGTTCAGCGTCCGCCCGAGCACGACGAACGCGGCCAGGGCGAAGGGGACTCCGACGTAGAACGTCGCGTGCCAGGAGACGTGCTCGGTGAGGACCCCGCCGATCAGCGGTCCGGAGACCGTGGCGAGGGCGAACGTCGCGCCGATGTAGCCGGCGTAGCGGCCGCGCTCACGCGGGGGGATCATCGCGGCGATGATCACCTGGGCCAGCGCGGTGAGCCCGCCCGCCCCCAGGCCCTGGAAGACGCGGCAGACGATGAGCATCTCGACGTTGACGGAGAAGCCGGCCACCGCCGAGGCCACCGTGAAGATCACCAGGGAGGCCTGGACGAGCGTCTTCTTCGAGTACAGGTCGGCGAGCTTGCCCCAGATCGGCACCGAGACGGTCGTGGCCAGCAGCGAGGCGGTGATCACCCACGTGTACCCCGCCTGGTTGCCGCCGAGCTCGGCGAGGATCACCGGCAGGGCGTTGGAGACCACCGTGGACGACAGGATCGCCACGAACATCCCCAGCAGCAGCCCGGAGAGGACCTTGAGGATCTGGCGGTGCGCCAGCGGCTCCGTGGGCTCCTCGGCGACGCTCTCGACGACGTCGTCCTCGGGGGAGGGGCCGCCGTGCAGCGGCTGGGGGCGCGGTGGCGCGGACATGCAGACCTGTTTCCGGAGGGGGTCGCGCAGCGGGTGAGCGCCGCGCCCGCCTCCTCGTCGAGGCCGTGGACCTGCCGAGGTTACGCCCGCGCCGACGATCCGTCACGCACACGGCCCGTCACGCACCGGTCTCGTCGTCCACACCGGCGCCGTGCGCCCACCGCTGCGGCTCACGGGGTGAGCTCACGCCGCGGGCTCTCGGGGTGAGCTCACCGTGCCGGCTCACCGCCGAGCGATCACCCCTGGGGGCAGATCGCCGAGAGGTCACCCTGGTAGACGAGTGCGATGGCCGCCCCGGAGCACACCACCGAGGTGCGCGCCGCGGCCTCGACCTGCGCCGGGTCCGCGCCCTGCTGGGCGCCCTGCCCGGCGACGCGGTCGGCGGAGGCCGCCAGCAGCTGGTCGAGCAGCCCCGTCCCGACGATGCGCTCGACGGCGGTGTCCTCGGGGTCCAGCCCGTTGACCGACGCCGCCTCGCGGTAGGCCTCGTCCTGGCCGAGGACCTGGTCGATCAGCCCGTTGCCCACCGCGGTGTCGCCGTCGTAGAGGTAGGCACCGACGTCGTCGCGGAGGGTCTGCTCGGGGATGCCGCGAGCCTGCGAGACGGCACCGACGAACGCGGCGTACTCGTTCTCCAGGCCGGCGACCCAGACGGCACGCTCCTCCTCGGTCATGTCGCGGTACGGGTTGCCGAAGTCCTTGCCCTTGCCCTGGGTGAGGTACTCGGAGGTGATGCCGCCCTCGGTCTCGACGCCGGGCGCGAGCAGCGAGCCCGGGATGCCCGTGACGTCGCGGTAGCGCTCGAACGGCCCGGAGACCACCCCGATGCTCCCCACGAGCGAGCCGTGGTCGGCGATGATCTCGTCGGCGCCGGCCATGGCGTACATCCCGCCCGACGCCGAGAGCCCCCGCACGAAGGCCACGACCTTGTGGTCGGTGCGCTCGCGGTAGCGGTCGACGGCGTCGGCGATGGCGCGCGAGCCGTAGATGGTGCCGCCCGGGGTGTTCATCTCCAGGACGATGCCGTCGTACTCCTCGGCGTCCAGGCCGTCGATGGTCTCCGCGACGTCATAGCCGTAGGTCGCACCGCCCAGCGGCGCGCCGTCGGAGGAGCTGCCGAGGATCGTGCCGGTGACCGGGATGGCCAGCAGGCTCGAGCCGGCGTCGTCCGGGCCCCACGCGGGCTCCGTGGTCAGCGGCGCGCTGGCGCTCGAGCCGTCGCCGCCGGCGAGCCCGGCCAGCGCGATCGTGCCCAGGACCAGCCCGATCGTCGTGACGATGCCCAGCGCCGTGAGCACGACGCCGACGCCGAGCGAGGCACCGAACCCCGCACCGAACCCGCGCGAGAAGCCGCCCTTCTCGCGGCGCGCCGGGGGCGCCGCCGCGGAGGGTGACGGGGCCAGCTGCTGCGGGCGCGGCTCCGGCGCGGTCTGTGCCGCGGCGCTGCCGCCGCCGGTCGGCCGCGAGGCGTCGTCGGGGTGCTGCGAGCTCATGGGTGCTCCTTCGTGGCGGGTCCGCCCATGGTCCCACCCGGCGGCCAGCGTCCCTCCCGCGGCGCGTCGGCGGGACCGCTGCCCGCTCACGCCGGGTCGATGAGGCATAGTGGGGGTGCGCGGCAGCGTCCGGCGATCTTCCACGGCCCGGTTCCTCGGCTCACCAGCCAGGTTCTCGGACGAGACGGTCCGTCCGGCTGCCCACACCTCCAGCTCGTGCCCCCGAGCCGCGCCGGCCTCACACAGCCGCCGGGGAGCCCGCCCACCGCGGACGCGGTGCCCTCCAGCCTCTGAGAGTCCTCTGTGCCCAGCTCTGCCCCCGTCTCCATCCCCACCCGCACCAACGGTGCTCCGAACCGCGACGCCCGCGCCGGCCAGCCCGGCCGCGAGCAGGACCGCGGTGAGCAGAACCGCGGCGGCCCCTCCCGCGGCGGCCCCTCCCGCGGCGACCAGGACCGTGGCGGCTCGCCGCGGCGAGGTCGTGGCGGGTCCGGCTCCCCGCGCCCCGGTGCCGGGCCCCGTCCGGACGGTCGCCGCGCCGACGCCGGGGCGCCGGCCGTCCAGGCCCCGACCACCCCTCGTCCCGCCGCCGCGCCCGCCGCGGCCCCGGCCCCGGACGGCGCCTCGTTCGCCGACCTCGGCGTGCCCCCCGTCCTCGTGGAGTCCATGACCTCGCGCGGGCTCACCACGCCCATCCCGATCCAGACCGCGACCCTGCGCGACACCCTCGCCGGGCGGGACGTCCTCGGCCGCGGGAAGACCGGCTCCGGCAAGACCCTCGCCTTCGCGATCCCGCTGGTGGCCCGCCTGCGCGAGGCAGGGGCGCCGGCCTCGCGCCGCAAGCCCAAGCACCCCCGTGCCCTGGTGCTCGCCCCGACCCGCGAGCTGGCCCTCCAGATCGCCGCGACGATCGACCCGCTCGCCCAGGCCGCCGGCCTGCGCACCACGGTGATCTTCGGCGGCGTGCCCCAGGGCCGCCAGGTCAGCGCCCTGAGCAACGGCGTGGACGTCGTCATCGCCTGACCGGGCCGCCTCGAGGACCTCATGCGCCAGCGCGAGATCGTCCTCGACACCGTGGAGGTCACCGTGCTCGACGAGGCCGACCACATGGCCGACCTCGGCTTCCTGCCCGGCGTGACGCGCATCCTCACCGCCACCCCCCGCGGCGGGCAGCGCCTGCTCTTCTCCGCCACGCTCGACAACGGGGTGGACACCCTGGTCAAGAAGTTCCTCGACCAGCCGCTGAGCCACGCGGTGGACTCCGCCGAGTCCCCGGTCGCGGCGATGACCCACCACGTCCTCGCGGTGGACTCCCCCGACGTCAAGACGGCCGTCGTGCGCCACCTCGCCTCCGGGACGGGGCGCCGTCTGCTGTTCATGCGCACCAAGCACCAGGCCAAGCGCCTGGCCCGCCAGCTCACGGCCAGCGGGATCCCCGCGGTGGACCTGCACGGCAACCTCAGCCAGAACGCCCGCCAGCGCAACCTCGAGGCGTTCTCCTCCGGGGAGGCCAAGGTCATGGTCGCCACCGACATCGCCGCCCGCGGCATCCACGTCGACGACGTGGAGCTGGTCATCCACGTCGACCCGCCGACCGAGCACAAGGCGTACCTGCACCGCTCCGGGCGCACGGCCCGCGCCGGGTCTGGCGGTGACGTGGTGACCGTGATGCTGCCGGCCGAGGCCGCCGACGTGCGCGTCCTCATGCGTCAGGCCCGCATCACCGCCACGACCCACCGGATCGACGCCTCCACCGACCTCGCGGGCTCGATCGTCGGCACCCTGACCGGCGAGGTGGCGCCCCACGTCGACCCGCCGGCGGGCGCCCCGGCCGTGCCCGCGGCGCGTCCGGAGACCTCGGGCCGCGGTGGCCAGGGCGGCCGTGGCGGTCAGCGCTCCGGCGGCCGCGGTGGCCCGCAGCGCCCGGGTGGGCGCGGTGAGGGCCGCGGTGGGTCCGGTCGCTCAGGCGGCGGCGGCGGGCGCACCGACGGAGGGGCTCGTCGACCGGCGCGAGGCGGCGGCTCCGGCTCCGGCTCCGGCGGGGGCCTGGTCTACTCATCCACCAGCGGCGCGTCGACCGGCCGACACCCCGGCGCCGGCAGGTCCTCCGCCAACGGGTGACTCGGCCAGCGATGATCGGAACACCGCGTCACTTAAGTTGACTGTGAGCAACGACGTGTCAGGGTGGAGATATGCGTGCCCCACTCCACCCGGTGACGACCGATCGGCTCCGGGTGGAGACGACGCTCCCCTGCGACCCCAGCGCAGCGGGCTCCGCGCGGCGTCTCGTGCTCGACGGCTGTCTCCGGGGCGGCGTGGACGGTGAGGCGGTCGACACCGCCGAGCTGCTCGTCTCCGAGCTGGTGACCAACGCCGTCGTCCACGGACGCTCCGAGGTGCGGCTGCGCGTGGAGGTCGACGAGGACGCGGTGAGGGTCGAGGTCGGCGACGACAACTCCCGGCACCCGGTGGCGCTGCGCGCCGAGGACGCCGCGCTCGACGGGCGCGGCATGACCATCGTCGAGATGCTGGCGAGCGCCTGGGGCGTGCTCGACGGCGCGTTCGGCAAGATCGTGTGGTTCGAGGTGAACGCCTGAACCGAGGACGAGCGAGGAGGAGCCCCGGTGAGGACCGCGCCCGACCCCTCCCCACCCGGCGGAGGCCCCGGGCTCGGCTCGCGCGCCGCGTGGGTCATCTGGGGTCTCGGGGTGGGCGCCTACGTCGCGGCGGTGCTCCAGCGCACCTCCTTCGGGGTGGCCGCGACCGAGGCTGCCAGCCGCTTCGACGCACCCGCCTCGGTGCTCTCCGCGTTCACCGTGCTCCAGCTGCTGGTCTACGCCGTGCTGCAGGTGCCCGCCGGCCTGGCCCTGGACCGTTTCGGCGCGCGGCGCCTGCTGACGGCCGGGGCGCTGCTCATGGGCGCCGGCCAGCTGGTGCTGGCCCTGGCCGGCGTGGTGCCGCTCGCGGTGCTCGGACGGGCGATGGTCGGCGCCGGCGACGCCCTGACCTTCGTGTCGGTGATCCGCCTCGCGGCGTCGTGGTTCCGGCCCCGACAGGTGCCCGTGGTCACCCAGCTGACCGGCATCCTCGGCCAGACCGGGCAGATCCTCTCGGCGGTGCCCCTCGTCGCCCTGCTGACGGGCGGGGGGTGGACCCCGGCGTTCGTCTCGGCCGCCACCGTGAGCGCGCTGGTCGGCCTCCTCGTGTGGCTCGGCGTGCGCGACGCGCCGGGGGTGCGCACCCGGGTGGGACCGGCGATGAGCTTCTCCCAGGCGCGTCACGACCTCGCCTCGGCGTGGCGCCACCCCGGCACGCGCCTGGGTCTGTGGTCGCACTTCACCACCCAGTTCCCGGCCACGGTCTTCGCCCTCATGTGGGGCTACCCCTTCCTCACCGCCGGGGAGGGCCGCTCGCCGCAGGTGGCCTCGGCCCTGATCACCCTGCACGTCCTGGCCGGCATCGCCGCCGGTCCGGTGCTCGGGGTCGCCGCCGGACGACACCCGCTGCGCCGCTCGTGGTTGGTGCTCACCGTCGTCGGCATCAACGTGACGGGGTGGACGGCCGTGCTGGCCTGGCCCGGCCCAGCGCCGATCTGGCTGCTCGTGGTCCTCATGATCTTCATGGCGACCGGCGGGCCCGGCTCCCTCGTGGGGCTGGACTTCGCGCGCACGTTCAACCCCTCGGCGCGCCTGGGCACGGCCACGGGGCTGGTGAACATCGGCGGCTTCGCGGCGTCGCTGGTGGTCATCACCGGCGTGGGCATCGTGCTGGACGCCACGGGCGGCGACTACTCCCTGGGTGACTTCCGCCTGGCGCTGAGCACCCAGTACGTCATCTGGGCGGTCGGCCTCGCCGGCATCCTCGCGACGCGACGGCTGGTCCGGCGGCAGATGGCCGCCGGCGGCGTGGTGGTCCCGCCGATCCGCGAGGCCCTGGCGCGCCAGCGCGGGGACCGCCGAGAGCGCCGCCGGCTCCGGTGAGCCCCAGCAGCCGACGCGCCTGAGGGTCCGCCCTCAGCGGGCCGGCTTCACCGCGGGGATGCTGCCGGTGCTGCTCGCCGGGTCGCGCGTGGTCGCGGAGACCTCGCGCGGCAGGTCGCCCGCGCGCAGGCGGTACACCACGAGGTTCTGGTCGTAGTACTTCTCCGTCTCCCCGACCCACTCCATGCCGAGGCGCTTGGCGATCCACGCCGCCCGCTCGTTGCCCGGCTTCACCACGGCGAACAGCTCGGAGACCGACTGGTCGAAGGCCCAGCGCGCCAGCGCGGCGGTGCCCTCGGAGGCGTAGCCGTTGCCCCAGTGCTCCGGGACCAGCTGCCAGGCGACCTCGATGTCGACGTCGTGGGGCGGCATGGTGCGGAGCACCAGCGCGCCGACGACCACCTGGTCCTCGCTGCGCACCAGCGCCCAGCGCCCGACGAACGCCTCGAGCTCGGGGTCGATGCCGTCGTCCTCCTCGCGCCAGGCGCGCAGGCGCTGGAGCATGGCGTCCTCGTCCGGCACGGTCTCGACGTCCGGGGTCAACCAGCGCGAGACCCGCTCGTCGCCGAAGATGGCCAGGGCGGCGGGGGCGTCGGGGTCGGCCCAGTCGCGCACGAGCAGGCGCTCCGTGGTCAGCAGCGTGGTCACGGGGAAACGTTAGCGGCAAAGCGGAGTGCTTCGATCACGCCGGGCGAGGAGGCGCTGCCGTGCGTCGGGCATGCTGGCCCCGTGACCTCGCGCGCCGAGGAGGCGCCCAGCCCCCGCCCGGCCGACGTCGTGCTGCTCGGCGGCGGCGGGGCGGCGGTGATCGTGCTGCAGCACCTCGCAGCCGTCCTCCACGAGCGGGCGGCCACCGGCGACGCCGGCGAGCGGGCCGGCCGTGGCGAGGGCGTCCGAGCCGGTGCCCCCGGACCGCTGCGGGTGGTCGTGGTGGACCCGGTGGCCCGCCTGCGCACGCGGCCCGCGGACCGCACGTGGTGCTCGTGGTGGGACGCCGACGACCCCCACCTGGCCCTGCTGCGCCCCAGCGTCGCCGCGTCGTGGCGGCGCCTCGCGGTGGTCGACCGCGACGGGACGCCCCGCGTGCTCGACCTGGGGGCGCTGCGCTACGTCATGGTGCGCAGCGAGGACCTCTACGCGCGGGTCGCCGAGCGGGTCGCGGCCCTGGACGGGGTCCTCGAGGTGACCCACGTGAGCGCGACGGTGACCTCGGTGGTCACCGGGCCCCGCGACGTGGTGGTGCAGACCCCGGACGGCCCGATCGCCGCTCAGGTCGCGCTGGACTCGCGGCCCGCCGCCCCGGCCCGGGCCGCCGCGACCCGGCTGCTGCAGCACTTCCGCGGGGAGGTCGTCGTCGACGCCGGCCCCGCTGAGTCCCGCCCTGCTGACGCGCTCGCCGCCACCGCGTCCGAGGGCGGGCGCCGGGGCACCGCCGTTCTCATGGACTTCTCCCTCCCGCAGCCGGCCGTCGGCGTCGCCTTCGGCTACCGCCTGCCCGCACCGGACGGCACCACGCTGGTGGAGTACACGGAGTTCTCGCCCGCGGTGCTCGACGACGCCGGGTACGCCGCGGCGCTGGGCGGCTACCGCGGCGCCCTGGGGCTGGCCGACGCGCCGACCGGGCTCGTGGAGCAGGGCGTGATCCCCATGGACGACGCCGTCCGCCGCGCCGTGGCCGGCCCGCGGCTGGTGCGCATCGGCGGTGCCGGCGGCGCCATCAGGGGGTCGACGGGGTACGCCTTCGCGGCGATGCAGCGCCAGGGGAGCGCGATCGCCGCCGCGATCGTGCGCGAGCACGCGGCCGGCCGGGCGCTGAGCGCCGCCGCCGTCGCCCCGCCGCGGGCGTACCCGCGGCGCCACGCCCGGATGGACGCCGTGGTGCTGCGCGCTCTGGCGGACGGGAGCCTGAGCGGCGCGGACTTCTTCCCGCGCCTGTTCGCGCGCAACCCCCCGGCGCGGGTCCTGCGCTTCCTCGACGGCTCGACCACGCCGCGCGAGGAGGTGGCCCTCATGGCCACCGCCCCGCTGCGGGTCATGGTGGTCTCCGTGGTGCGCGACGCGCTGTGGCGCCTCAGGCCAGGCCGAGCGGTTCCGCGAGGTACTGGTAGCCCACGAACGCGACGACGTCGATGAGGGTGTGGGCGATCACCAGCGGCATGACGCGCCGGGTGCGCAGGTAGACCAGCGAGAACACCACCCCCATGATCGCGTTGCCGACGAAGGGCCCCCACCCCTGGTAGAGGTGGTAGCTGCCGCGCACCGCGGCGCTGACGGCGATGGCCACGGGCACCGACCAGCCGAGGCGCTGCAGCCGGTCGAGCAGGTAGGCGACGACGATGACCTCCTCCACGAGACCGCTCCTCAGCGCGGAGAGCACCAGCACGGGCACGGTCCACCAGAAGGAGGCGAGCCCCGAGGCCTCCAGCTGGGCGTTGAGGCCCAGCGCGCGGCCGAGCGCGAACAGCCCCAGGCCGGGGATGCCGATGACCAGGGCGAGCAGGAACCCGAGGATGAGGTCGGGCAGCGGGCGGGTGAGGGACAGGCCGATGCGCCGGCAGGTCGCCCGCAGGCGCTCCGTCCCGGCGGTGCCGCCGGCGAGGAGGAAGATCACCAGGGCGACGGGCACGAGGTCGAAGCCGATGTCCAGCAGCTGGTAGGCGAGGTCGACGTTCGGCCGGGAGCTGCGCGAGGTGTTCAGCTGGGCCGTCGCCCCCGCGATGCCTCCCTCGGCCGTGAGGTTCGCGATGATCTTGACGACGGAGTAGACACCCAGCATCCCCAGCGACAGGCCCAGCACGAGGAGCACCTCGCCGCCGATCCGCGCCCGCGGAGCCGGGGTGACGTGCGGCGAGCCGTCCGTGGGTGCCGCGGGCGTGCGGGTGCCACCTGCTGCGGGGTCGTCGTCGGGCATGCGAGCAGTGTGGTCCCCGGCCGCCCGCACCGGGCGGGGAACACGGCCGGGGGATCGCGTCGCTGCACCGAGCATGACCGAGCCGAGCCCCACCGCGCCCACCTCCGACGACCTCGACCGCGCCCGCGAGATCGGCAGCGACACCGCGTCCGGCACCGGGACGGTGCGCCTGGGCCGGGGTGACGACGCCATCGGTGTCTTCCCCCTGTGCCTGGGGGGCAACGTCTTCGGGTGGACCGCCGACGAGAAGGCCACCTTCGAGATCCTCGACGCCTTCGTCGAGGCGGGCGGGAACTTCGTGGACACCGCCGACGTCTACTCCGCGTGGGCCGACGGGCACTCCGGCGGGGAGAGCGAGAAGGTGCTCGGCGCCTGGCTGAGGTCGCGCCGCGCGTCGGGCTCCATGCACGTCGCCACCAAGACCGGCAAGCTTCCCGGCGCGGACCTGTCCGCCGGCTCCGTGAGGTCCTCGCTCGACGCCTCGCTGCAGCGCCTGGGCACCGACTCCGTGAGCCTGTACTACGCGCACCGCGACGAGGAGGAGCGAGACGTCGCCGAGGTCGTCGACACCTTCGGCGGGCTCGTCACGCAGGGCCGGGCCCGCACGTGGGGGCTGAGCAACTGGTCCGCGCCGCGCATCGACGCCGCGGTGGCCGCCGCCGACGCCGCCGGGCTGCCGCGCCCCGTCGCGCTGCAGAACCAGGGCAGCGCGGTCTCGCGCACCCCCGCCGACGAGGTGGAGGCCGCGGACCGCGCCGGCATGCTCCAGCTGCCCTGGGGCGCGCTGGCCAGCGGCTTCCTCTCCGGCAAGTACCGCCGTGGCGGTGACGCCCCGAAGACCCCGCGCGCCGACGCCGTGGCGCAGCGCTACGCGGACGACTCCGGGTGGGCCGTCCTCGACGCCGTGCGCGGCGTGGCCGAGGGCCGCGGCGCCCCGGTGGGCGCCGTGGCGATCGCGTGGCTGCGCAGCCAGGGGAGCGTGCCGGTCGCCTCGGCGTCGAAGCGCCACCAGCTGGACGCCCTGGTCAGCGGGGCGATCATGGAGCTGTCCGCCGACGAGGTGGCCGCCATCACCGACGCCGCCTAGGTTCGGGGAGGCCACCACGTCGCGGCCAGACGTGTGGCGAGCACGATCCACCGACCAGGAGGAGGCACCATCGTGAGCACCCCCGACGAGGCCGTGCGCATCGACTACGGCGCGGGCCGGGACCAGCTCGGCGAGCTCACCCTGCCCGCGGGCGGCGAGCCGGTGCCGGTGGTGGTCGTGGTGCACGGCGGTTTCTGGCGGGCCCAGCGCGGCCTCGAGCTGGGCCGCCCCCTGGCCGCCGACCTGGCCGCTCGCGGCGTCGCCGCGTGGAACGTCGAGTACGGCAGGACCGGTCCCGACGGCACCGGAGGATGGCCGACGACGCTGACCGACGTCGCCGCCGCGGTCGACGCGCTGGCCGGGCCGGTCGCCGCCGCTGCCCCGGGGCGCCTCGACCTCGACCGCGTGAGCGCCGTGGGCCACTCGGCCGGCGGTCACCTCGTCGCGTGGGCCGCCTCGCGGCACCTCCTGCCCGCCGGCGCGCCGGGCGCGGACCCTGCGGTGCGCCTGAGCCGGGTCGTCTGCCAGGCCGGGGTGCTCGACCTGGTCGCCGCGGACCACGAGGGGCTCGGCGACGGGGCCACCGCGGCGCTGCTCGGAGGCGCCAGCGCCGAGGTGCCCGAGCGCTACTCGCTGGCCTCGCCGCTGGCGCTGCTGCCCACCGGGGTCCCCGTCACGTGCGTCCACGGCGACGCCGACGAGAACGTCCCGCTCTCCCAGAGCCGCGCCTACGTGGCCGCAGCCGTGGCCGCGGGTGACGACGCCACCCTCGACGTGGTGCCCGGCGCCGACCACTTCACGCTCATCGACCCCGCTTCCGACGCCTGGGCGCGCGCCCGCAGCGCCCTCGGGGTGCGGTGACGCCGCCTGGCCTCGGTCAGGAGGCCGTGGCGGCCGCCGCCACGGCCTCGACGTCGTCGACGGCCGCCGGGCGCCGGCCCAGCCAGCGCACGCCGAGCACCACCCCGACCACCGCGACGGCGCACCACAGCGCCGCCGAGGCGACGTAGCCGGTGAGCCCGGCCGCGACCAGCGCGAGCGAGCCCGCGACGAAGGAGGCCAGCAGCGGCACCGTGGTCAGGGTGGTGAAGTCCGTGCCCGCCGTCGCCGGCCGGCACAGGTCCATGACCACGGTGTAGACCACGACGTTGATCGCGGTGTAGGCCACGAGGAAGCCGCTGAGCGCGACCACCGTGCCCAACAGCGGCGCGGCGCCGCCCAGCAGGGGCACCAGCCCTGCGGTCGAGACCACCAGCGCCGCCCCGCCGACCGCCAGCACCGCCGAGCGGCTCCAGCGGCGGACCAGCCAGCCGGCGAGCAACCCGGCCGTCAGCGCCGGGACGCTGATGACCACGCCGGTGACCACGCCGATCTGCGTCAGCGACCACCCGGCGTCGACCAGCGCAGGGTTGGCCAGGGCGTACACCCCGGCCGAGCCGACGTACAGCAGCGGGACGACGCCCAGGGCCCACGACGGCACGCCGGGGCGGCGGAACACCCCCACCAGCGCGGCCCACGCGGCGCCGGTGGACACCGGCCGGGGACGGGGCGGCTCGCGGAAGGCGATCACCAGGGCGAGCGCCGAGCCGGTGAGCAGCACGAGGAGGAGGACGGCAGCGGTCCAGCCGAACCGGTCGTAGACCAGCACGCAGACCCCGCCGCCGAGCACGTTGCCGGCGTAGGTGGCCGCGACCTGGATGCCGTTGCCGACCCCGCGGTCCGTCGGGCGCAGCAGCCGGACCGCAAGGGCGTCGGCGGCGATGTCCTGGGTGGCCGACATCACGACGAACACCGCGCTCACCGCCACCAGCGGACCGATCGAGGCGACGGGGTCGGGGAACGCCAGCAGCGCCAGCAGCGCGAGGACCATGCCGCTCTGCAGCACCAGCAGCCACGAGCGGTGGTGGCCGAGCCTGCGTGAGCCGAAGCGGTCCAGCAGGGGCGCCCAGAGCACCTTCAGGGGCCAGGCCAGCCCCAGCAGCGAGACCAGGGCGAGGGTGTCCAGCGAGGCCCCGCCGGCGCGCAGGATGGCGACCAGCCCGACGGTGAGGACGCCGATGCCGACGTACTGGGTGACCCACAGCGAGGTCAGCAGCGCCCAGGGCGGTTGGGCGGCGGGGCCGCCCTGCCCGGCCGAGCTCTTCACCGCTGCGACCTCGCTCACGCGTCGCGCCAGTAGCCGAGCGTGGAGCAGCGTTCCTTGGCCACGCCCATGCTCTTGCGCAGCGTGCGGGTCAGCGCGCGGGTGCTCGCTGCCTCCGCCGCGACCCAGAACCAGTCGGTGGCGGGGTCGACGTCGCTGCCGGCGGAGGTCCAGGCGGTGCTGACGGCGTCGACCAGGCCGCGCTCATCACCGGGGTCCCGCGGCACCCAGGTGACGTCGTCACCCTCGCGGGCGCGCAGCGGCAGCCGCCGGTCGGACTCGTCGCCCTGCTCCAGCCACACCGTCGCGGGGGTGGTGGGGTGGGCCTCGAGCAGGCTGTTGACCGCCGGCAGCGAGGCCGGGTCGCCGACGACGTGCATCCGCCGCGGGGCCGGTGCCACCGCGGCGAACCCGGTGCCCTGCACCGTGGCGTCGAGGGTGGCGCCGGGCGCCACCTCCTGCGCCCAGCGGGCGGCGACGCCGTCGTGCAGCGCGAACTCCAGGTCGAACGTCCCGGCTGCGGGGTCGGGGTCCACGAGGGTGAAGGCCCGCTGGTGCGGCGTGCCCCCGGCGTCGAACCACAGCCGCACCCACATCGTGGGGTGGGTGCCGCAGGCCTCGAGCAGGCCGCCGTCGTCGACGACGTGGACCCGGCGGTAGCGCTCGGTGACGTCCTCCGCGCTGCCGACGGTGAGCACGAAGTCCTTGCCGCGCATCGCCTTGAGGACGACACCTTCCCAGCCGTGACGCATCCTCGCTCCTCCTCCGGGCTCCAGGGCGTCGCTGACGACCCCGGTGTCCCTCTGGCGTGACGGTGTGTACGTTTTGCTCCACCGCGTGGCGGTAAGGCTAACCTCACCTGATTAAGGATCTCCAGTGACGCAAATTTCACCGACGTCGCAGCTGTTCTCGGGGACGAACGTCGACCACTACTCCGAGGCGATGACAGCGGCCCTGGGCGTCCTCACCGACCGGGTCCGGGTGGTGCGCCGGCCGCGCTCCGGCGCGAGCCAGGCCGACCTGGAGGCCCTGGTCGACGGCGTCGACCTCGACGCCCCGCTGGGGGACACGGCCGCGGCGCTGCGCGAGACCTCTCGGCTGTACCTGGAGCACGCCGTGTGGTTCCACGAGCCCGGGTACGTGGCCCACCTCAACGGCCCGGTCGCCGTGCCGGCCCTGGCGGCCGACCTGCTCGCCTCGGCGGTCAACACCTCGCTCGACACCTACGACCAGTCGACGACGGCCACCTTGATGGAGCGTCGACTGCTCGCCTGGACCGCCGGGCGCGTGGGGTGGCCGGCCGGTGCGGACGGGGTGTTCACCAGCGGCGGCACCCAGTCCAACCTGCACGCGCTGCTGCTCGCCCGCGAGGAGGCGCTGCTGCGCGCCGGCGCCGCGCGCGCCGACGAGCTGCTGCCGTCCCGGCTGCGGGTCCTGGCCACCGACCAGGGGCACTTCAGCGTCGTCAAGGCGGCCCGGCTGCTGGGGCTCGGCGCGGACGCCGTGGTGACCGTGCCCACCGGCGCCGACCACCGGATGGACCCGCTCGCGCTGCAGCGGGTGCTGGTCGAGGTCGAGGCCGCGGGCGACGTGGTGATGGCGGTCGTCGCCACCGCGGGCACCACCGACCTGGGCGTGGTCGACCCCCTGCCACGCCTCGCCGACGTCACCGAGGCCCGCGGCGCCTGGCTGCACGTCGACGCGGCCTACGGCTGCGGGCT
Organism: Quadrisphaera sp.; assembly: GCA_029258695.1. Next base: position 40,598 of record JARIBR010000127.1, on the reverse strand, counting down.
GCTGGTCTCTCGCCGCCGCCGGCACCTGCTCGACGGCATCGAGCGCGCCGACTCCGTCACGGCCGACTTCCACAAGAGCTTCTTCCAGCCCGTCGCCAGCTCCGCGGTGCTGGTGCGCGACGCGAGCGCGCTGCGCCACGCGACCCACCACGCCGACTACCTCAACCCGCGCGGGGGCCAGGCCCCGAACCAGGTCGACCGCAGCCTGCAGACCACGCGCCGCTTCGACGCGCTCAAGCTGTGGGTCACCCTGCGGGCGATGGGCGCCGACGCCGTCGGTGACGCCTTCGACGCCTGCTGCGACCTCGCCGCCGACGTCCACGCCGAGCTGGCCGGCGCCGACGACGTCGAGCTGCACAGCGCACCCGCCCTGAGCACCGTGCTGCTGCGCTGGCGTCCCGCCGGCGCCCCGCCGGACGAGGGGACCGCCGACCGGCTCGTCGACGCCGTGCGGGACCGGTTGTTCGCCGAGGGCCACGCGCAGGTGGCGCGCACGGTGCTCGACGGCCGGCCGTGGCTCAAGCTCACCCTGCTCGACCCCGCCACCACCGTCGCCGACGTGCGCGAGGTGGTGGGGCGCATCCGCGAGGCGGGCGAGGACCTCGTGCACGAGTGGTCCGCCGCCCCGGCCCCTGACCGCGAGCGCCACCGCGTCCCGTGTCTCGACGCCGGGGCCTGGCACGACGCGGACGAGGCCCGGCACGACGCGGACGCGGCCAGGGAGGTGCTGGCGTGAGCCCGTCCGCCGAGCGGCCGCCGCCGCGCGCGGAGCACGCGCGGGACCAGCCGGTCCACGACTTCGTCGCCGTCGGCATCGGCCCGTTCAACCTGGGGCTGGCCGCGCTCACCGCCCCGGTGGCCGACCTGTCCGGGGTGTTCCTGGACCAGCGCGAGTCGTTCGCCTGGCACCACGGGATGATGCTGGAGGGGGCCACGATCCAGGTGCCGTTCCTCGCGGACCTGGTGACCATGGCCGATCCCACGTCGCCGTACTCGTTCCTGGCCTACCTCAAGCAGGCGGGCCGGCTGTACCCGTTCTACATCCGCGAGAGCTTCTACCCGCTGCGCAGCGAGTACGACGCCTACTGCCGCTGGGTCGCCGAGCGGGTGCCCGGGCTGCGCTTCGGGTGCCAGGTCGAGCGCGTGGAGCACGACGGGACGCTGTACCGGGTCCACGCCCGCGACGTCCGCACCGGCGCCGAGGAGGTGCACCTGGGCCGTCGGCTGGTGCTGGGCACCGGCACCCCGCCCTGGCTGCCCGAGGCGGCGCGCGGGCTGGCCGGCGCGGCGTGGCACACCTCGACCTACCTCGACCACCGGGACGAGCTCCAGGCGCTGGGCTCGGTGACCGTGGTGGGCAGCGGCCAGAGCGCCGCCGAGGTGTACCTGGACCTGCTCACCGACGCCGACCGGCTCGGCTACCGGGTGGACTGGGTGACCCGCTCGCCCCGGTTCTTCCCCATGGAGTACACCAAGCTCACGCTGGAGATGACGTCGCCGGAGTACGTCCGCTACCACCACGCCCTCGCGATGGAGCGCCGCGACGAGCTGGCCCGCGAGCAGCGCCACCTCCACCAGGGCATCAGCGGCGAGCTGGTCGACACCATCTACGACACGCTCTACCGCAAGGGCGTCCGCGGGCAGGTCCCCACCACGTTGCTGACCGGGGTCTCCCTCGAGCAGGTCGACGTCGACGACGCCGGGTACGTGCTGCGGCTCCACCACGGCGAGCAGGGCCGGACGGTGACCCACCGCACCGGCGGGCTGGTGCTGGCGACCGGGTACCGCGCGGCCGTCCCCTCGTTCCTGGACCCGGTGCGCCACCGGATCCGCTTCGACGCACGGGGGCGCTACGACGTGGCCCTGGGCTACACCGTCGACCACGACGACCGCGAGGTCTTCGTGCAGAACGCCGAGGAGCACACCCACAGCCTGAGCGCCCCGGACCTGGGCATGGGGGCCTTCCGCAGCGCCACCATCATCAACGCGATGTGCGGGCGCGAGGTGTACGCCGTGGAACGCGACATCGCCTACCAGCGCTTCGGCGTCACCGACCTGCCAGGAGCGCCCCAGGCGCCCGATGCCCGCGTCGACGCCGCTCTCTCGACCGCCCGGTCGCCGCGGTGAGCGCCCCGTGGTCCGCGGCGACGCCGGTGGGCACGCTCACCGTGACACCGCTGCACCTCGACCGGGACGCCGAGCGGCTCCACGCGTGGGTGACTCACCCGCGCTCGGCGTTCTGGTCGATGCAGAGCCAGGACCTCGACCAGGTCCGCGCCGCCTACGCCACCATCGTCGCCGACCCTCACCACGACGCCTGGCTGGTCCGCCGCGACGGCGAGGCGTGCGGGCTGGTCGAGACCTACGACCCGCGCGAGCGCGAGCTGGTCGGGGCGTGGGGCGCCGCGCCGGGCGACGTCGGCCTGCACGTCCTCGTCGCCCCGCCCGCCGGCGGGCAGCCGCTGGTGCACGGGCTGACCTCCGCCGTGGTCGCGGCCGCCGCCGGGTTCGCGCTCTCGCGACCCGGCGCCCGCCGGGTCGTCGTGGAGCCCGACGAGGGCAACACCGCGGTGCGGGCCAAGAACGTGGCCGCCGGCTTCGTCGAGCACGGGCGGGTGGACCTCGGGCACAAGACCGCGGTGCTGAGCACCTGCACCGCGGAGGCGTTCGCCGCCAGCGAGCTCGGCGCACTGCTCGGCTGGGACCTCCTCGGCGCCGGCCACCTGGAGCCCGCGGCCATGGCCAGGGCCCACCGGCACCTGGTCACCAAGGCGCTCTCGGAGCTGTCCCACGAACGCCTGCTGTGCCCCGCGGCGATCGTCGACGAGACCGGCGCCGGCGCGGACGGGGCGGGTGCAGCCGGGTCAGGCGCGGACGCGGCCGGCCGGACCCGGTGGTGCGTGCCGGTCGGACCCGTGACGTACACGTTCCGGGCGCGGGTGCTGGCGCTGGAGCACTGGGACGTCGACGCGGCCTCGGTGACCAGGACCGTCGACGGGGCGACGACCGACCTGGACGCTCTCGTGCTCGTCGACGAGCTGCACGAGGTGCTCGGCATCCCCGACCACCTGCTCGGCACCTACCTGGAGGAGGTCGCCGCGACCCTGGCCGGGGCCGCGTGGAAGGACGCGCACCGCCGCCTCGACGCCCGCGCGCTGGCCCGGGCCGACCTGCAGACGGTGGAGCGCTCGATGACCGAGGGGCACCCGGCCTTCATCGCCAACAACGGCCGGATCGGGTTCGGGCTCGAGGACCAGGCCACGCTCACCCCGGAGTCCGGCGCTCCGGTGCGCCTGGTGTGGCTGGCCGCCCGCCGCGAGCGCAGCCACCTGTCCTGCGGCGCCGGCGTGGACGAGGGCTCCCTGTACGCCGGCCAGCTGGGTGAGGACCTGCTCGCCCGCTTCGCCGCGCGGCTGCGGTCCCTGCGCCTGGACCCGGCCGACTACCGCTACCTGCCGGTCCACCCCTGGCAGTGGGAGCACCGCGTGGCGGTGACGTTCGCCGCGGACGTCGCCCGCCGTGACCTCGTGCCCGTGGGCCTGGGCGACGACCGGTACCAGGCGCAGCAGTCCGTGCGGACGTTCTTCGACCTCGACGACCCCGAGCGGCACTACGTCAAGACGGCGCTGGCCATCCAGAACATGGGCTTCACGCGCGGGCTGTCCCCGGCGTACATGCGCGCGACGCCGGCCATCAACGACTGGGTGGCCGGGGTGGTCCGCGGCGACCCGGCGCTGCGCGCCGACGGCTTCGACGTGCTGCGCGAGGTCGCGTCGATCGGCTGGGTCGGTGACGTCTACCACCGGGCCGCCGCACGCGGCACGCGCTCCCCGCAGCAGCGGATGGTGGCCGCGCTGTGGCGCGAGAGCCCGCTCGGGCGCCTGCGGCCGGGCGAGCGGGTGATGACGATGGCGGCGCTGCTGCACCGCGACCACGAGGGTCGGTCGGTGCTGGGCGCGCTGGTCGACGGCTCCGGCCTGGACCCGGCGACGTGGTGGCAGCGCTACCTGGACGCCTACCTGCGCCCGCTGGTGCACTGCCTGCTCGTCCACGACCTGGCGTTCATGCCGCACGGGGAGAACGTCGTCCTCGTGCTGCGCGGCGACGTGGTGGTGCGGGTGCTGGTGAAGGACCTCGGCGAGGAGGTCGCGGTCTTCGGCGACCGGCCGCTGCCCCGCGACGTCGAGCGGGTGCGGGTCGGCTACGACGACGACGTCCGGCTGCTGTCGGTGTTCACCGACGTCTTCGACGGGGTCCTGCGCTACGCCGTGACCGTGCTCGACGTCGACGGGCTGCTGTGCGCCGACGACGCCTGGCGCCTGGTGGCCCGGTGCCTGGCCCGCCACCGCGAGGAGCACCCCGACCTGCACCGCCGCTTCGACCTGTTCGCGCCGACGTTCGCGCACTCGTGCCTGAACCGGCTGCAGCTGCGCAACACCCTGCAGATGGTCGACCTCAGCGACCAGGCGTCCTCGCTGCAGCTCGCCGGGGAGCTGGACAACCCCGTGGCGGCGTACCGGCCCGCCTCCGGCTCGTCGTGAGCGCGTGGACCCTCGGGCGCGACCCCCACGGGGTGCCCACCGTGGTCGCCGGCTCGCTCGACGACCTGGCCCACGGCCAGGGCGTGGTCACCGCGCACGACCGGGCCTGGCAGCTGCAGGTCGAGCGGTGGCGCAGCCAGGGCCGCCTCGCCGCCCACGTCGGCGCTGCCGGCGTCGCCTGGGACACCTTCGCCCGTCAGGCGCGGCTCGACGACACCGCCCGTCGCTGCTTCGAGGCGCTGGACGCCGGCACCCGGTGCTGGTTCGAGGCCTACGTCGCCGGCGTGCAGGAGGGGTTGGTCACCGGCGCGCCGCGCTCGCCGGAGCTGCGGGCGCTCTCGCGCGTCGGGGTGTCCGCCGGGCGCTGGGAGCCGTGGCACCCGCTCGGGGTCTTCCTCGTCCAGCACGTCCTGTTCGGCACCGTCGGCCACAAGCTGTGGCGTGCCCACGTCGCACGGACGTTCGCGTCGACCAGCAGCGTGGGCCCGGGGGCGAGGACCACCGGCCCGTGCGCCGGGGACGGCAGCGGCCCGTGCGCCGCCGAGGTGCCCGAGCACCTGGCTCACCGGCTCGCGGCGGCCTTCACCGTCGGCCCACCGGACGGCAGCAACGCCGTCGCCGTCACCGGCGCCCGGACCGCGAGCGGGGCTCCCCTGGTCGCCGGCGACCCGCACCGGCTCCTCGAGCGCCCTGGCCTCTACCAGCAGGTCCACCTCGTCGCCGAGGACGATGACGTCGACGTGGTGGGGCTGGCCTTCCCCGGCGTGCCGGGGGTCGCCCACTTCGGCCACACCGGCACCGTCGCCTGGGCGGTGACCAACGCGATGGCCGACTACCAGGACCTGTACCGAGAACGCCTGGAGCGCGACGACGACACCGTGCGCGCGCTGGGCCCTGACGGGTGGGAGCCGGTGACGCGCCGGCTCGAGACCCTCGAGGTCCGCGACGCAGCGCCGGTCACCGTCGAGGTGCTCCAGACCGCCCGCGGACCCGTCGTCGCCCCGCGCTGGCGGCCCGGGGGCGAGCAGGTGCCCGGGGGCGACGACGCGTCCCCTCCGACCGAGGCGTTGTCGCTGCGCCAGCCGAGCCAGGCGGACGGGCGGCTCGGCCTCGAGGCGCTGCCCGCGCTGCTGCGCGCCCGCACGGTCGACGACGTCGCGGCCGCGCTGGCGTCCTGGGTCGAGCCCGTCAACAGCGTCCTCGTCGCGGACACCGCCGGTGAGGTGCGGCAGCTCGTGGCGGGGCAGGTCCCGGTCCGCGAGCCCGCGGCCACCTGGCGACCGGTGCCCGCGTGGGCGCCCCAGCACGCCTGGCAGGGCCGTCACCGGGTGGCCGAGCCTCTGAAGGTGGACGACCGCGGCTCCTGGCGCGGGCTCGCGGTCACCGCCAACGACGAGCGCGCGGACGTGGCCCACCTGGGTGCCGCTTTCGCCCCGCCGGACCGGGCCACCCGGCTGCGCGAGCAGCTGGAGGGGCGGGACCGGCTGACCGTGGACGACATGGCGGACGTGCTCCTGGACACCGTCTCGGCGCCCGCGCGCCGGCTGCTGCCGCTGATGCGGGCCGCAGCGGGCGACCAGGCCGGCGCGAGCGCGGGGTGGGACGCCCGGATGGACGCCTCGAGCCCGGGCGCCGCAGCGTTCGCGGCGTGGCGCTCGGCACTGGTCGCTCTCGTCGTCGACCTGCCCGTGCTGGCTCCGCTGGGCCAGCCGGTCGGCGTCCCGGAGGTCTTCGCGCCCTGGCTGTCCCCGACCGAGCGGGTCGGCTCGGCCCTGGAACCCCTGCTGGCCGTCCTGCCCGACCTGGGCGTGGACGTCCTCGCCCTCGCCCGCCGCGCCCTGACCACCGCGGCCCCCACCTGGGGCGCGACGCACCGCGCCCGGTTCGTCCACGGCCTGGACGGCACCGCGTGGGCCTCGGACGCGCCGCGGGACGGCGACGGCACCCCGGTGTCCGGCGACACCGACTGCGTGCTGGCCACCTCGAGCGTGCCCGGGCTCACCGACCGGTGCCTGCGCGGCCCCGTCGCCCGCTACGTCTGGGACCTGGCCGACCGCGACGCCAGCCGGTGGGTGGTCCCCCTCGGCGCCGACGGTGCGCCCGGACCGCACCACGGCGACCAGACCCTGGCGTGGGCCGGCGGCGCTCTCGTCCCCGTCCCCGCCACCAGCCCCCGCTCCCGCACGCCCGACCCGGAGGAGAGCCGATGAGCACGACCCACGAGAGCACCACCGGTCCCGACGCCCGGTCCCGCGTCGACGCCCGGTTGCGCGAGGGCACGTCCGCGTTCGACGCCACGCGGCGCCTGCACGTCCGCCGCGTGGACCCGGCCGGTGACGCGGCGCTGGTCCACGGCTGGGTGAGCCAGGACCGCGCGCGCTTCTGGGGCATGGGCGACCACGCCGTGGAGCAGGTGCGCGAGACCTACGCCTTCGTCGACGCCCTGCCCACCCACCACGCCTACCTCGTGTCCGTGGCCGAGCGGCCCGTCGCCCTGCTGCAGACGTACGAGCCGGCCGCCGACCCGGTCGGGGAGACCTACGAGGTGGTCGACGGCGACCTCGGCGTCCACGTGCTGCTCGCCCCGGCGGAGGTCCCCGAGGCGGGGTTCACCGCCACCCTGGCGGCAGCCTTGACGAGGGTGGTCCTCGCCGACGAGCGCGTCCGGCGGGTCGTCGTCGAGCCCGACGCGCGCAACGAGGCCGCCCTGGACCGGCTGCGGCGCACCGGTTTCGAGCTGGGCCCCGAGGTCGACCTGCCCGGCAAGCGGGCCAGGCTGGCGTTCCTGCGGCGCGAGAGAGCCGAGGCGCTGCTGCAGCCGTGACGGGCCGACGCCGCGCACCGGCTCGTCGCGTCCCGGCCGCTCAGACGCCCAGGTCGCTCAGATCGCCAGGTCGCTCAGATCACCAGGTCGAGCGCGAACGGCCCGATCAGCACGGTGAACAGGGTGATGAGGATGATCCCCACCACGTTGAGCACCGCGCCGCCGCGCGCCATGTCGCCGATGGTCACCGCGCCGCTGCCGAACACGATGGCGTTCGGCGGGGTGCCGACCGGGAGCATGAACGCGCAGGTCGCGGCCAGCGCGGCGGGGATCAGCAGCGTCGTCGGGTCCACGCCGATGCCGATGGCGACGCCGCCGAGCACCGGGATGAACGTCGCGGCCGTGGCCGTGTTGGACGTCAGCTCGGTGAGGAACAGGACGATCGCGACCACGGCGGCCAGCAGCAGGATGATCGGCAGCGCCCCGAGACCGCTGACCTGCTGGCCGAACCACTCGTCCAGGCCGGTCTCCGCGACGGCGGCGGCCAGGCTCAGCCCGCCGCCGAAGAGGAGCAGCACGCCCCAGGGCAGGCCCTTCTCCGCGTCGTCCCAGTCGAGGACCATCGAGCCCTTCCGGTCGCCGGGCAGGATGAACAGCAGCGCGCCGGCGGCGATGGCGATGACCGTGTCGTCGATGGAGTCCAGCCACGGCGCGGCCTCGCCGACGGGGCCGATGCTGGCCAGCAGCCCGGGGACGACCCAGAAGAACGCCGCCGCGGCGAAGACGAGCGCGACCGTCTTCTCGCCCTGGCTCACCGGCCCGAGCTTGCCGATCTCGTCGTCGATCATCTTCTTGCCGCCGGGGACCTCCGGGAGGTCGAAGCGGTAGAGCACCCGGGTGATCAGCACCCAGGCGATGGCGGTGAACACGACGACGATGGGGACGCCGAGCAGCATCCACTGGACGAAGCCGACGTCCTTGCCGAGCTGGTCGCTGAGGTAGCCCGCGACGATGGCGTTCGGGGGGCTCCCCAGGAGGGTGCCCAGCCCGCCGATGGACGCCGACCACGCGATGGAGAGCACCAGGGCGACGCCGAAGACGCGGACGTCGGCGTCGTCGACGACGTCGGTGACCTTCGCCCCGGCGGCCATCTGCTCGGTGACGTCCTGCGCGGAGGCCTCCTCGCGGGAGCCGCTCTGCACCACCAGGGCGAGCACGCTGATCGCGATCGGCAGCATCATCAACGTGGTCGCGGTGTTGGAGACCCACATCGACAGGAAGCCCGTCGAGACCATCATCCCGAGGATGATCCGGCGCGGCTGCGTGCCCACGCGGCGCAGCGTGAGCAGGGCGATGCGGCGGTGGAGGTTCCACTTCTGCATGGCGATGGCGATGAGGAAGCCGCCGAGGAAGAGGAAGACCACCGTGCTGGCGTAGGGGGCGGTCGCGTCGGCGACCTCCTGGCCGGCGAGCAGCGGGAGGAGCGCGATCGGCAGCAGCGACGTGACGGACAGCGGCACCGCCTCGGTGACCCACCACGTCGCCATGAGCGCCCCGATCGCCGCGACGGCGCGGGCCTCGGGGGAGACGTCGGCGCCCGCCATGAGGACCCAGACGGCGAGGGCGACGGCGACGCCGATGATCCGCCACAGCCAGGTGCGGCCAGGGGCTCTGTGGGGGCGGACCCCGGGTCCGGGGTCACGGTCGGCCAGGGCCCGCGAGCCGCTCCGGCCGGTGGTCGCGCCGGTGGTCTCGCTGCTGCTGCCGCTCACGTGGCTGTCCTCCACTGCGCTGTGGGTGTGCGTTCGCCGTGCTGTGCCGTGCCGTGCCGTGCCGTGCTTCGCGAGCGTAGACCCGTACCACCACGGGCACCCGTCCGCGAGCGCGAGGTCAGGCGATCGAGCGCGCCAGGTCCTCCGCGAGGCCGGTGTAGGTGCCCGGCGTCAGGGCCAGCAGGCGCTCGCGGGCGTCGTCGGGCAGGCCGAGGCCCTCGATGAGCTCGCGCATCGCGGCCGCGTCCACCCGGCGGCCGCGGGTGGCCTCCTTGAGGCGCTCGTACGGGTTCTCCATCCCCGGGGTCCCCGCCACGGCCTGGGCCCGCATCACCGACTGCACGGCCTCGCCGAGCACCTCCCAGCTGGCGTCGAGGTCCGCGGCCAGCGCACCCGGCGCCACGTCGAGGCCGGCCATGCCGCGGACCACGTTGTCGATGGCGAGCAGCGAGTGGCCGAGCGCGGTGCCGGTGTTGCGCTGCATCGAGGAGTCGGTGAGGTCGCGCTGCATCCGCGAGGTCACCAGCGTCGAGGCGAGGGTGTCCAGCAGCGCGCAGGAGACCTCGAGGTTGGCCTCGGCGTTCTCGAAGCGGATCGGGTTGACCTTGTGCGGCATCGTCGAGGAGCCGACGGTGCCCTGCCCCCGGACCTGCGCGAAGTAGCCGAGGGAGACGTAGGACCACACGTCGGTGCACCAGTCGTGGAGCACCCGGTTGAAGCGAGCGACGTCGGAGAACAGCTCGGCCTGCCAGTCGTGGCTCTCGATCTGCGTGGTGAGCGGGTTGACGTCGAGCCCGAGGCCCTCGACGAAGGTGGCTGCGACGGCCGGCCAGTCGGTGCCGGGGACCGCGACGACGTGGGCGGCGTAGGTGCCGGTGGCGCCGTTGAGCTTGCCGAGCGGGCGGGTCGCCTCGATGCGGAGCAGCTGGCGGTCCAGGCGCGCGGCCACCACGGCGACCTCCTTGCCCACCGTGGTGGGCGTGGCCGCCTGGCCGTGGGTGCGGGCGAGCATCGCGGTGCCGGCCTCGGCCAGCGCCATCTCCACCAGCGCCGCGTGCAGGCGACGGGCCGCGGGCAGCCACACCTGGTGCAGCGCCCCGCTGATGGTCAGGGCGTGGGCGAGGTTGTTGACGTCCTCGCTGGTGAGGCAGAAGTGGACCAGCTCCGCGACGTCCGCGGCGCTGGTCCCCGCCAGGCGGCGGCGCAGGAAGTACTCCACGGCCTTGACGTCGTGGGCGGTCTCGGCCTCGATCTCGGCCATCTCGGCGACCTGCTCGGGACCGAAGGCGTCGACGTGGGCCCGCAGCCGGGCGGTCTCCTCATCGGTGAGGCGCCGCGCGCCCGGCACGGCTCCGGTGGCGGTGAGGTGGATCAGCCACTCGACCTCCACGCGCAGGCGCTCGCGGTTCAGCGCGGCCTCGGAGAGGTGCTCGACGAGGGGGGCGACGGCGCGGCGGTAGCGGCCGTCGAGGGGACCGAGGGCGATGCCGGCGTCGGCGAGGGGAGTGCTCACGGGGGCCATGGTCCCAGGATGGCGGCCGGTGGGTCCCGGCCGGCCTCGGGCGGTGTCAGCCGGTGTCAGCCGGTCGGCGTCGGGCCCCGGCCGGGCAGCTGGTCCGACAGCCGGCGCAGCAGCGCCGCCAGCAGCGCGCGGTCCGCGGCGTCCCAGGGCGCGAGCAGCGACTCGAACACCCTCGCCCGGGTGGCGTGGAGCACGGCGATGGTGGAGCGGCCGCGCTCGGTGAGCGTGAGCAGCGCGGCGCGGCGGTCGTCGGGATCCTCGGCCCGCTGCAGCAGCCCACGGTCGGTGAGCCGGCGGACCTGAGCGGTGACCGTCGACTTGTCCACCGCCTGCCAGGTGGCCAGCACCGAGGAGCGCACGGGCCCGGCGTCAGCGATCGTCCCGAGCACCCACAGGTCCGTGGCCGAGAGGTCCTCACCGCTGGTGCCGCGCAGCGCCGCGCGCACGTCGCCGCGCCCCATCCAGCGCACGAGGTGGGAGACCGAGGCCTGGATCTCGGCGGGGGCGTCCTCCTCGGTCGGCAGCGTGGCGGAGGGGGTCATAGAGCCACCCTAGATCAACAAGTTGGTTTGACGCAACCAACCTTTATGGCTACCCTGGAAGCATCACGAACGCCGGACGAAGGAGAACCATGAGCACGCCCAGCACCGCCACCGCCCTGCCGTCGCCGACCGCCGGCAGCGAGGTCATCGCCGAGTTCACCGACTACGCGAGCGCTCAGGCCATGGTCGACCAGCTGTCCGACGGCGGCTTCCCGGTCGAGGGGGTCCGCATCATCGGCACGGGCATCCGCAGCGTCGAGACCGTGACCGGCCGCCTCACCTACGGCAAGTCCGCTCTCGCCGGGGCGGGGAGCGGAGCCTGGTTCGGGCTGCTGCTGGGCCTGCTGTTCAGCCTGTTCACCATCGGGTTCGGCTGGTTGTGGATCGTGCTGTGGAGCGTCGTCCTCGGGGCCGCCTTCGGGGCAGTCTTCGGCCTCATCGCCCACGCCACCACCGGCGGGCGCCGCGACTTCTCCAGCATCAAGACGCTCTCGGCGCAGACCTACAGCGTCATCGTCGACACTGCCAACGCCCCTCGCGCGCGGCAGATGCTCAGCCAGCCACAGGTCTGAGCCGCGTCAGCACCGCCGACCGACGGGCCGGGCCGTCCTCAGAGGCGGTCCGGCCCGTCGTCGCTCACGAAGGCGGTGATCGCCGCTGCCAGCTCGTCCGGATGGCTGTAGGTCACGGCGTGCGCGCCCGGCAGCACCGTGACGCTCGCGTCGGTGAGCAGCGACGCGGCGTGCTCCAGCCAGTCCTGCGGGGCGACGGGGTCGCCCTCTCCCCGCACCAGCAGCACGGGCAGCCGCATCGCGCGCAGCCGCGCCTCGACGTCGGCGGTGAGCGCGTCCCGCAGCGTCTGCAGCATCCGGGCGGGGCCGCAGCGGAAGTAGTCCGCCGCCACCCACGGGAGCTCGGAGACCGGCTCGCGCAGGCCGTCGAGCGCGAGGCGAGCCGCCTGGCGCACGGCGCTGCGGGCGGTCGGGTCCAGCGTCGGGCCCACGAGGACGGCACGGCTGATCCGCTCCGGGTGACGGGTCGCCACGTGGGTGAGCACCTGGCACCCTAGGGAGTGGCCCATCATCGCGACACGGTCGAGACCCACCACGTCCATCCAGCCCACCAGCGCGTCCGCCAGCTCCGCGAGGTCCAGCGCGCTCGCCGGCCGCTCGCTCGCCCCGAAGCCGGGCAGGTCCGGGGCCCACGGGTCCACCGCCGGGCCCAGGGACCTCATCGGCCGCACCAGCGAGGCACCGGAGGTTCCCAGCCCGTGGACCATCACCAGGGTGGGAGCCCCCGGCGCGGCGGCCTCCCGGCGGCGACGGCAGACCCACGTGAGGCCGCCGACCCCGTCGACCTCCCCGACCTCGTCCCGCCGGACGACGACGGGGGCGTCGTCGGCCGTGGTGAGCGCCCGCTCGGTGTGCCGGCGCAGCCACCACGAGGCCGGGACGGCGGCGGCGTCGTGCAGGAGACCCATGGCGCCAGACTGTCATCACGGGCCGCGGTGCTCGGGCTCGCGGCGGCCGACTGGGCGTACGCCCTGGTGTGGCAGGTCCGCAGCCTCCTCTCCGCCCAGCGTGCGCTCGACGAGGGCACGGGGTCCTACCGCGGCGCCGAGGTGCTGGTGCTGCCCGGGGTCTACGAGTCGTGGCGGTTCCTGCAGCCCCTCATCGGCGCGGTGCGCGGCGCCGGGCACCGCGTGCACGTCGTCCCGGGGCTGGGGTTGAACAGCTCAGCGATCCCGGCGTCGGCCGTGGCCGTGCGCGAGCACGTGGACGCGCACGGGCTCGGCGCCAGCCGCGGGCTGGTGATCGTGGGGCACAGCAAGGGCGGGCTGATCGGCAAGCACCTCATGGTCCACCTCGACCACGACCAACGGTTCCGCGCGATGGTCACCGTCAACACCCCGTTCTCCGGGTCCCGGCGGGCCCGATGGCTGCCTCTGCCCGCGGTGCGCGTGTTCGTCCCCGGCGGCGCGGTGCTGAGCGACCTGGAGCGGGCGCGCGACGTCAACGCCCGCATCACCTCCGTCTACAGCGCGATCGACCCGAACATCCCCGGCAGCAGCCGCCTGGAGGGGGCCGAGAACGTGGTGGTCGACGCCGTCGGGCACTTCCGCGTCCTGTCCGACCCGCGGCTGCAGCGAGCGGTGCTGGACGCGCTGGAGCGCCGCGGCGGGTGACCGCTCGAAGCCGGCCGAAGCGGCTGCCCGCTCGGGTCGGCCTGTCGCTGCCGTCCCCAGGCTCGGCCCGGCCGAGGAGGCCCGTCCACAGGTTCCGCACGCGGTCCCGTCGTCACGGTCCCCGCGTCCCTAGGTTCGCCGGCGTCGGACGAGCGCAGCATCGGGAGAGGCGGGGCCACGGGTGGACGGGGAGGCGGTGCGGACCCTGGCGGCGCGCGTGGACGTCGTGGTGAGCGGGGTCGAGGCGGACCTCCGCGCCCTGCGGGCGCTGCGGGAGACCGCGTGGGTGGGGCCGGCGGCCACGGTGTGCCGGACGGTCGTGGACGAGCGGATCGTCGCGGCGGGGAGCGTCATGAGCGATCTGGCCGACGCGTCCCGCGCGCTGAGGGAGCACGCCGTCGCGGTCGACCAGGTGACCGCTGCGCTCCGGGCGGGGCTCGCAGCCGGAGCGGACGACCTGTTCCGCGGCGGGACGGCGGCGTTGGACGCCGTCGGGGGCGCCGCGCGTCCGCGCGACCTGGTCGGACGGTGGTGAGCGCCCAGGCCGGGGGCCTCCACGTCTCCGGCGGTTCGCACGGGACCACCGCGACCCTCGACGCGCTCGACGCCCTCGCCGCCGGGCTCGGCCACGAGGCCGTCGCCATGGCCGGTGGCGCCGCTGCGGTCGCGGCCGTCGCGACGTCCTCCGACCTGCTGCTCAGCGTCGCCCTGGACCCGGGCGGGGGCGGCCGGGCCGTCGCTCTGCTGGCGGACGGCGCTCGCGGGCTGGCGGGGCTGAGCGGGGGGCTGGCGGCGACGGCCGGCGCGGTCGCGGCCGCCGTGACGGCCTACCGGTCGTGGGACGCCAGGACGGCCGCGTCGGCCGAGGTGCTGAGGGCGACCGTCGGGGGAGCCCTCCTGCGAGGGGCGCTGCCCGCCGCGCTCCCGGTCGCCGCGGCCGCCGGCGCGTGGGGGACCGGCTCGTGGGCCGTGGGCCGCGGCGCGCAGGCGTGGGCGAGCGCGCGCGGCGCCACGCCGGAGGAGGCGTCCGCGGTCGGCGACGTCGTCCAGGCGCTCGTCTGGGCGCAGGGTGCGGACCCCGCGGGCGCGGTGGCCTCCTCGGCGTGGGACGCGGTGGGGCCCTCCCGGGACGAGGTGGCGGACCTCGGCGTCCACGGCGTGCTGGGGGTGGCGCCGGCCCCGCCCTTGGCGGGGCTGCTGGCGCACGGGCTGTACGGCCAGCCGACGACGGCGACCGCGCGGCTGCACGGGGAGCCTCGCCTGGGCGCGGCGCCGGTGGCCGGTGTGGGCGGGCTGATCACCGGCGCTGGGCGCCTGCGCGAGCGCACGGCCGGCATCCCCGGGGCCGTGGAGGTGGCGAGGACGCCGGGTGCGCCCGGCGAGCCGGCGCGGGTGGTCGTCTCCCTGCCCGCCACCCAGGAGGGCGTCCGGCCCGGCGGCCCGAACCCCGCGGACATGGAGACGAACCTGCTCGCCGTCGCCCGCGAGGCCACCGCGGTGACGGACGGCACGGTCGCCGCGCTGCGCGCCGCCGGGGTGCAGCCCGGCGACCAGGTGGCGTTCGTGGGCTTCAGCCAGGGCGGGCTGAGCGCCCTGGCTCTCGCGGCGGACCCGCGGGTGCGGGAGATCTGCACGCCGCGCGCCGTGGTCACCGCCGGCTCACCGACGGCGACGCAGCGGCCGCCGGGCGGCGTGAGCGTCCTGTCGGTCGAGCACGACGGCGACCCGGTGCCGGCGCTCGACGGCGCCTCGAACCCGGACCTCCCGGGCTGGACCACGGTGCGGGCGGCCACGGACGGCGAGCCCCACGACGCTGGCAGCTACGCCAGGACCGGCGCCCTCGTCGACGCCAGCGCTGACCCGTCACTGGTCGACGCCACGGCGGAGCTCGCGCCGTTCCTCGCGATGGACGGCACGACGACGGTCAGCCGCTTCGAGCTCACCCGTACGGGCGATCTCGGTGACGAGCAGTCGCCGGTGGAGCCCGCCGACGCCCGCACCGGGGCTGCCCCGTGAGCGTCGCCTCGGCGTGTCGCCAGGAAGCCGTGCAAGGATCGCGAGGCCGCGAACCTCTGCGGCACACGCCTCCCTGCCCCGGACGGCGCCGCCGACCAGCACTGGAGCGCCCATGTCCGTCGATACCCCCGTGCGCCTGCCGGACGCCGCCGAGCCCGCTCCCAGCCTGGAGCAGCGTCGCGCCAGGCGTCGTGCTGCCCAGGCGTCGGCCGGTCCCTCGGAGTTCGCGGACCTCACCCACCGGGTGAAGGCGCTGGACCTGATGGAGCGGCGCTACGGCTACTACGGGGTGAAGGCCTCGATCATGGTCCTGGCCCTCGGCGGTGTCGTGGCGGGTTTCGTCCTCCTGGGGGACTCGTGGTTCCAGCTGATCCTGGCCGCGGCGCTGGCCGTGATCGCCACCCAGGTGGCGTTCCTGGCCCATGACGCGGGCCACCGACAGATCTTCACCTCCGCCCGGCGCAACGAGTGGGCCTCGCTGCTGCTGGCGAACCTGGTCTCGGGGATGAGCTCGCAGTGGTGGGCGCGCAAGCACACCAAGCACCACTCCGCGCCCAACCAGCTGGGCAAGGACCCCGACATCGAGTCCTCGGTGCTGGCGTTCACCCCCGAGGCCGGTGCGCGCCGTGGGCCCGTCGGCCGCTGGCTGGGCGCTCGTCAGGGCTGGTTCTTCTTCCCCCTGCTGCTCCTCGAGGGGGCGAACCTGCACGTGCAGAGCGTGAAGTCGCTGTGCGCGCGCTCGCACGTCAAGCGCCGCTGGCTCGAGCTGTCGTTCGTCTCCGTGCGCCTGGTGGGCTACCTGGCGGCGGTGTTCCTGGTGCTCCCCCCCGGCAAGGCGGCGGCGTTCGTCGGCGTCCAGCTGGGACTGTTCGGGGTGTACATGGGCTGCTCCTTCGCCCCGAACCACAAGGGCATGCCGCAGATCCCGGAGGGCTCGCGGGTGGACTTCCTGCGCCGGCAGGTGCTGATGAGCCGGAACATCACCGGCGGCAGGTTCACGTCGTTCGTGTTCGGCGGGCTCAACCACCAGATCGAGCACCACCTGTTCCCCTCGATGCCGCGGCCGAACCTCGCCCGCGCCCGCGCGGTGGTCAAGCCGTTCTGCGCGGAGAAGAACATCACGTACACCGAGACCACGGTGATGGCGTCCTACGCCATCGTGGTGCGCTACCTCAACCGCGTGGGCCTGGGCCAGCGCGACCCCTTCGAGTGCCCCATCGTCGCCACCCACCGCCCCCGCACCCGCGGCTGAGGCCGGTCCCGCCGGGCGACACCGGCGGGGACCGGGGCGACGACGGGCGCGGCGGTCCGGGGCCGCCTGAGCGTGCCAGGGCGCTGCTGACCGCGTTCGGCTCTAGCCTGACCCCATGACCACGCCTCCCTCCGCAGGTCCCGCGCCCCGCATGCGGGCGGCGCTGGCCGACCTGCCCGGCTACGTCCCCGGCGCCAAGCCGCGCACCCCCGAGGGGGTCACGGCCTACAAGCTCTCGTCCAACGAGAACCCGTACCCGCCCCTGCCCGGCGTCCTCGAGGTGGTGGCTGACGGCGCCGCCGACCTCAACCGCTACCCCGACGCCGCCGCGACCGACCTGGTCGCCGCCCTCGCCGCGGAGCTGGACGTCCCGAGCGAGTGCCTGGTGCTGGGGACCGGCTCGGTCGCGGTGCTCGGGCACGTCGTGGCCGCGGCGTGCGAGGCCGGTGACGAGGTGGTGCACGCCTGGCGCTCCTTCGAGGCCTACCCGCTCACCGTGACGGTCGCGGGCGGGACCCCGGTGCCGGTACCGCTCGGCCCCGGTGGGCGCCACGACGTCGAGGCGATGGTCGCGGCGGTCACCGAGCGGACCCGCGTCGTGCTGGTCTGCACGCCGAACAACCCGACCGGACCGGTGGTGAGCGCCGACGAGCTCGAGCGCCTCCTCGACGCCGTCCCGACGGACGTGGTCGTCGTCGTCGACGAGGCCTACGTGGAGTTCGTGCGCGACCCCGCAGCGGCCGACGGCCTCGCCGCGTGGCGAGAGCGGGAGAACGTCGTGGTCCTGCGCACGTTCTCCAAGGCGTACGGGCTCGCGGGGCTCCGGGTCGGCTTCGCCGTCGCCCACCCCGCGGTGGCGCGGGTGCTGCGCACCGCCTCGGTGCCGTTCGGCGTCTCGGGCATCGCGCAGCTGGCGGCCACCGCCTCGCTCGCCGCCCGCGACGAGCTGCTGGCGCGCGTGGATGCCCTCGTCGCCGAGCGTGACCGCGTGGCTGCCGCCCTGGCGCGCCAGGGGTGGGATCTGCCCGAGGCTCAGGCCAACTTCGTCTGGCTCCCGCTGGGCGAGCGAACGGCTGCCTTCGTCGAGGCCGCCGCCGAGCGGGGCCTCGCGGTGCGGCCCTTCGCCGGCGAGGGCGTGCGGGTCAGCATCGGCGAGGTGGAGGCCAACGACCGCTTCGTGGAGCTGGCCGCCACCTGGGCGCCCTGACCTCGGGGTCCTGACCCGACGCCCAGGCCGGACCCCGCACCGCCCGCCCGTCATCTCCGCACCTCTCCCACCCGCTCCGACCCGCAAATCGCGCGCGAAACGCTGGCGCGGGCGGGCCCCCTACAGCGTTTCGCGCGCGAAACGCGAGCAGGGGTGGCCGGGTTACAGCGTTTCGCGCGCGAATCGCGGGGAGGGGTGAGGGGAACGTGAGGTGCGAGGGCGGGTCAGGCCCCCTCGGTGAAGAGCCCCTCCACGGAGAGGTAGCGCTCCCCGGTGTCGTAGCAGTACGTGAGGACGCGGGCGCCGTCGGGCAGGTCGGGGAGCTTCTGCCCGACGGCGGCCAGGGACGCGCCGGACGAGGGCCCCACGAAGATCCCCTCGGTCCGAGCCACCTCCACCGTCATGGCGTAGGCGTCCTCCTCCGAGACCGAGATCGTCCCGTCGAGGGTTTCCGTGTGCAGGTTCACGGGCACGAACCCCGCCCCCACGCCCTGGATCTTGTGCGGCTTGGGCTCCCCGCCGCCGATGACCGGTGACTTGGCCGGCTCCACGGCGTACGTCCGCATCGAGGGGAACCGCTGCTTGAGCACCTCGGAGACCCCGGTGAGGTGGCCCCCGGTGCCGACGCCGGTGATGAGGGCGTCGATCCCCTCGGGGAAGTCCGCGGCGATCTCCTCCGCGGAGGTGCGGCGGTGGACGTCCACGTTGGCGGGGTTGTCGAACTGGCTCGGCATCCAGGCCCCCGGCGTCGCGGCGACGATCTCGCCCGCGCGCGCGATGGCTCCCTTCATCCCTTCGCCCTTGGGGGTGAGCTCGAACCGGGCCCCGTAGGCGGCCATGAGGCGGCGGCGCTCCACGGACATCGACTCGGGCATCACGAGCAGCAGGTCGTAGCCCTTGACCGCGGCCACCATCGCGAGGCCGATCCCGGTGTTGCCCGAGGTGGGCTCCACGATGGTGGCCCCGGGCGCGAGGGTGCCGCGCTCCTCGGCGTCGGTGATCATCGACAGGGCGATCCGGTCCTTGATCGAGCCGCCCGGGTTGGCCCGCTCCAGCTTCATCCACACCTCGACCCGGTCTCCGAACAGGCGGGAGAGCCGCACGTGCGGCGTCCCACCGATGGTGTCGAGGATGCTGTCGGCCTTCATGGGTCCTCCGTGGGGGCTCGGCGTCCCGCGGCTGCGGGGCCTTCTCAGATGTGGAACTCCAGAGCGGGCTCCCCGTCATCCCCGTCACCCACGGGGAGCACCTCGTCACCGTCGCCGAGGCCGTCGTCGCCGCGGGGCCGCAGCCGGTCGATGCCCGCGCTCGTCGAGACCAGCGAGCCGGGGGGGACGCTGCGCGTGAGCCACACGTTCCCGCCGATACGGCTCCCCGCCCCGATCACCGTGGTGCCGCCGAGGATGGTGGCGCCGGCGTAGACCACCACGTCGTCGCCGATGGTCGGGTGCCGCTTGCTGGTGGCGAGGTGCTTGGCCACGCGCGTGGCCCCCAGCGTGACGCCCTGGTAGAGGCGCACGCGGTCACCGACCACGGCCGTGGAGCCGATGACCACGCCGGTCCCGTGGTCGATCGCGAAGGACCGGCCGACGTGGGCCCCGGGGTGGACGTCGATGCCCGTGGCGCGGTGAGCGGTCTCGCCCAGGAGCCGCGCCAGGAGCCGTGCCCCACGGACGTGCAGCTGGTGGGCGATCCGGTGGACGGCGGTGGCGAAGAAGCCGGGATAGCAGAGGATGACCTCGTCGACCCCCGAGGCCGCGGGGTCGCCGTCGGCGGTGGCGGCCGCGTCGAGCATCAGGGCCGCGCGCACCTCGGGCAGGGCGGCCAGCAGCGCGCCGGCCGTGGCGTGCGCCTCCGCCGCGCCGATGGTTCCCGCGAGCGCACGGACGAGCAGCGCGTGCAGGGCTGCCGCGTCGGCGTTCACGTCGCTGGCGCTCGACCGAGGTCCGTCCCCCCCGAAGTGCGGGAACAGCAGGGCGAGCGAGGCGTGGATCACCTGCTCGGCCAGCTGGGGCAGGTCGCGGGGGAGCGCGAGGGCGGCCCGGTCCTCGGCGATGGTGGCGACGAGCGCAGCATCCAGACACGGTGCGTCACTAGTTGTGCCGCTGTCCGTGACGGTCACTCGTCCGGTCGTGGGGTCGGGTGCGTGGTCCTGGTTCGGCACGGTGCCCGACGCTACCGTGGGGCGGCCCTCGTGTCCGGAGCGCGGGCGCGCAGACCAGCTGGGGGTATGAGTGACGAGTGTCCTGGTCCCGCCGTGGCTCGGCTGGCTCTGGGTGGTGGCCCTGACCGTCGTCGCCGCGGTGCACCTGCGCCACCTGGTGAGCCTCCCGGACGTCACCCGCGCCTGGCACGCGGGCCACGTCCTCATGGCGCTGGGGATGATCGCCATGTTCTGGCCCCACGGCGCGCTGCTGGCCGCGCCGTCCGGGGCGGTCGGTCGCGTGGTCTTCGTCGCAGCGGCGGTCGCGGCGGTGGTGTGGGCCCTGGTGGACCGCGTCCGCAGCGGTCGGTGGGCCCTGGTCTGGCTGCTGCTGGCGGCCGACATGGCCGTCATGGTGTGGATGTTCCTGACGATGGCCCCCGCCGGCGAGGCGTGGGGGGTCCTGGCCCACGTGGGGGCGAGCACGGTGGCCCTCGGGGCTCATGCCGTCCTCGGCACCTGGTTCCTCCTCGAGGCTCTCGGCTGGGCCAGCGGACGCCTGGTGCGCGCCTCCGAGCACGACCTGCACCTCGAGCTGCCGGTGGCGAGCGGCCTCGAGGCCGTCCCGTCCGTGACCGAGGGTGGCTCCCGCGCGGTGCGCTCCCGGGAGGTCCCCGCGGGCGAGCGGGCGGCGCCCGACGGAGAGCGGGCCACGGTCGCCGGTGCTGCCGGCCCGGCGCCTCATGCCTGGCACGGCCGGTCCCTGCGCGTGACGCTGACCATCATGAGCGCGTCGATGGCCTGCATGTTGCTGGCCATGGCCGTCGAGGGCGGCCTCGGCGTGGGGGGTGCCCACGGGATGGAGGGGATGTGAGGCCCCGCCCGGGAGCGGCGACGGCGCGATCTCCTGAACCTACGGTGGCGTCGGTTACGGTAGCGTAACCAGCCTTTCCTGGAGGGGACCAGTGGCCGTGACCCAGCTCAGCAGCACCACCCGCACCAGCGGACCGCCCACGGACGAGGCGCTCGTGGAGGCCGGCCCGGCGATGGTGCAGCTGCTCACGCCTGCGGGGGACCGCACGCCGGACGCCGAGCACGACCCGTTGGTGGCGCACCTCGACGCGCAGGCGCTGCGCGAGCGCTACCGCGCCATGGCGCTCGCCCGGCGCCTCGACATCGAGGCGACCTCGCTCCAGCGCCAGGGCGAGCTGGCCCTCTACGCCTCCTCCCGCGGTCAGGAGGCCGCCCAGATCGGCGCGGCCCACGCGCTGCGGCCCCAGGACCACGTCTTCCCCACCTACCGGGAGCACGCGCTGGCCATGAGCCGCGGGGTGGCCCCGCTGGACCTGCTGCGCCTGTACCGCGGCACCTCCCACGGGGGCTGGGACGCCTCGGAGACCAACACCCACGGGTACACCCTCGTCATCGGCGCCCAGACCCTCCACGCGACCGGGTACGCCATGGGCGTGCAGCGCGACCAGAGCGTGGGCACCGGCGACCCGGAGGTGGACACCGCCGTGCTCGCCTGCCTCGGGGACGGGGCCACCGCCCAGGGGGAGGTCAACGAGGCGCTGACGTGGTCTGCGGTGTTCCAGGCGCCCGTCGTCTTCCTGTGCCAGAACAACCAGTGGGCGATCTCCGAGCCGAACGAGCGCCAGTTCGCCGCGCCGCTGACCGAGCGCGCCGCCGGCTTCGGGCTGCCCGCCGTGCGCGTCGACGGGAACGACGTCATCGCCGTCGAGGCCGTCCTGCGCGCCGCCGCGGACCGCGCGCGCAGCGGCGGCGGGCCGTCCTTCGTCGAGGCGTGGACGTACCGCGTCTCCGCCCACACCACGTCCGACGACACCACGCGCTACCGCGAGGCGGAGCACGACGCGCACTGGGCGCCCCTGGACCCGCTGACCCGGCTCGAGGCGCACCTGCGGGCGATCGAGGCCGGCGGCGCGGACGCCAGCGCCGGCGAGCAGGACGTCGACGCCCTCCTCGCCGACCTCGCCGTGGAGGCCGACGCGCTGGGCGAGAGCCTGCGCAGCGGCGTCCGCTCGCTGCCGGACCCGCTCCCGGAGTCGATGTTCGACCACGTCTACGCCGATCCGCACCCCCTGATCGATGCCGAGAGGTCGTGGATGCAGGACTGGAACGCCGAGGGAGAGCAGCCGTGAACCCCACCACGCTGACCGCACCGCCGCCCGCGCAGCCGGCAGCGAGCTCCCTGAGCGCCGGGCCGGGACGCGAGCGGGGCACGCGCGCGCCGACGCCCGGCGCCCGCCCCGCGCAGGCGGCACGCCCCGCCACGCTGACGATGGCCGCCGCGCTGAACGCCGGGCTGCGCCGCGCCATGGACCAGGACGACAAGGTCCTGCTCATGGGCGAGGACATCGGCGCGCTGGGCGGGGTCTTCCGCGTCACCGACGGGTTGCAGCGCGACTTCGGCGAGCAGCGCGTGGTGGACACCCCGCTGGCGGAGGCGGGCATCGTGGGGACCGCGACCGGCCTGGCGCTGGCCGGCTACCGGCCGGTCTGCGAGATCCAGTTCGACGGCTTCATCTTCCCGGCCTTCAACCAGATCGTCACCCAGCTCGCCAAGATGCGGTCGCGCACCTCGGGCGCTGCCGCCCTGCCCGTGGTGATCAGGGTGCCGTTCGGCGGCGGCATCGGGGCCGTGGAGCACCACTCCGAGAGCCCCGAGGCCCTCTTCGCGCACACCCCTGGGCTGCGCGTGGTGTCCCCGGCGTCCCCGCAGGACGCCTACTGGATGATCCAGCAGGCCATCTCCAGCGACGACCCGGTGATGGTCTTCGAGCCCAAGCGCCGCTACTGGGACCGCGGACCCGTCGAGCTCGCCCCCCAGGATCGGGGACGGGAGTCAGCGCTCGCCGCGGCGCCCCCGCTGCACGCCGCCCGCGTCGTCGCCGCCGGGGACGACGTCACCGTGCTCGCGTACGGGCCGACGGTCCGTGTCGCCCTCGACGCCGCCGTGACCGCCCGCGCCGAGGGCACGTCCGTGGAGGTGGTGGACCTGCGCAGCGTCTCCCCGCTGGACCTCCCGACGATCGAGGCGTCGGTGCGGCGCACGGGCCGCTGCGTGGTGGTCCACGAGGCCCCCACCTTCCTCGGGCTGGGCGCCGAGCTGGCCGCGCGCATCACCGAGAGCTGCTTCCACCACCTGGAGGCCCCGGTGCTGCGCGTCGGCGGGTTCGCCGTGCCGTACCCGGTCGCGCGCATCGAGGAGCACTACCTCCCGGACCCCGACCGCGTGCTCGACGCCGTCGACCAGGCCATGGCGTACTGAGACGCCGCGAGCAGACGTGAGACGACCCGGCGACCAGCCAGAGACGAGCAGGGCATGACGAGCACCCGCACCTTCCGCCTGCCCGACGTCGGTGAGGGCCTCACCGAGGCCGAGGTGGTGCGATGGCTGGTGGCGGAGGGCGACGAGCTGGCCGTCAACGCTCCTGTCGTCGAGGTCGAGACGGCGAAGTCCATCGTCGAGCTCCCGTCGCCGTGGGCCGGGCGCGTGGAGAAGCTGCTCGTGCCCGAGGGGCTCACGGTGGACGTGGGCACCGAGCTCATCGCGGTGGGGGTCGAGGACCCCGGTGAGCCCGCCGGTGACTCTGCCGGTGACGCCGGCGCGGCCGACGCCGGCGTCACCGGCAGCGGCGCGGGGTCCGACGAAGGAGCACCCGACGCCGGAGCACCCGGTGACGAGCCCTCCGTGGTGGACCTCGACGCCGTGCCGGCCGGGCAGGGCGCCGGGCTGAGCGAGGCCTCCGAGGAGGGGGGCTCGCTGGAGGAGGAGCCGGATCCCGGCGCCACCTCGGTGCTCGTCGGGTACGGGGTGCGCGAGGGTTCCGCGCCCGGTCGCCGTCGTCGGCGTCGCACCGGTCGGGCCTCCGCTGCCGTACCGGCTGCGCCACCCGCACCCGCACCCGCACGGGCCCAGCCCACGTCACCGAACCAGCCCACCGCCGTGCCGGGCGGCCACGATGACGCTGGGCCGGCCGCGCCCAAGCCGCTGGCCACGCCTCCGGTGCGTCTGCTGGCACGGCTGCGCGGCATCGACCTCGCGTCCCTCACGGGCAGCGGGGCCGGTGGCGTCATCACCAGGGAGGACGTCCTCGAGGAGCCGGCCGATCCGGGCGCCGGTGGGGCCACGACCGGCCGGGGAGCCCGACCGGGCGGCAGCGCCCCCGACCTGCCGGGGGAGTACGACGCCAGGGCGCGCGAGCGCCGCGTCCCGGTGCGCGGGGTGCGCAAGGCGACCGCGCAGGCGATGGTGGCCAGCGCCTTCACCGCGCCCCACACCTCCGCCCGCATCACCGTCGACGCCACGCGCACCGTCAAGCTCCTGGACCGCCTGCGCGCCGACCGCTCCTTCGAGGGCGTGCACGTCTCCCCGCTGCTGGTCCTCGCCCGGGCGATGTGCCTGGCGGTCGCACGGCACCCGGAGATCAACTCCTGGTGGGACGAGGAGGCCCAGGAGATCGTGGTCAAGGACTACGTCAACCTCGGGGTGGCCGTCGCCAGCGGCCGGGGGCTGCTGGTCCCCAACGTCAAGGACGCGCAGGCGCTGGACCTGCGGGCGCTCGCGGGGGCGCTGACGGACCTGGTGAAGACCGCGAGGGCTGGCCGCACGAGCCCGTCGGACATGGCGCGCGGGACCATCTCGATCACGAACATCGGGGTGTTCGGGGTCGACGGGGGGACGCCGATCCTCAACCCCGGCGAGGCCGCGATCCTCTGCATGGGCGCGATGACCCAGCGGCCCTGGGTGCACAAGGGCAGGATCCGCCCGCGCTGGGTGGTGGAGCTCTCGCTCAGCTTCGACCACCGCGTGGTCGACGGCGACCTGGGCTCACGCTTCCTCGCCGACGTGGGGGCCCTGCTGGAACGACCGGACCGGGCGCTCCTCTGGGCATGACCCGAGCCTGAGCCAGGAGCGAGACGGCCGCGGCCTGGGCCGGCCGCAGCAGCTCCCCGCTCGAGGGTGAGACGTGACACCAGCTCCCCGCTCGAGGGTGAGGCTGCCGCGGTCGGTCACCTCGGCGCCCCCGCGCGCCGACCGGGGACGCTGAGCCGCGGTGGTTCCCCGCGTGACGCCGACCGGGGACGCCGAGCCGCGCTGAGGGCGGCGGCAGCGCGGCGGGAGGTCCCCGGTCGGAAGAAGGTGGCCCCGGTGACGTGACGGGCGCCGCGCGCCCTCGCGCCGTCGCTCGTCACGGTCCGCCGGGCCCGTCGGTGTTACCTTTCCCCCCTCATGGAGTGGCTGCTGCTCGCCCTCGCGCTCGCCCTGGTCGCCGCGTGCGGGGTCTTCGTCGCCGGGGAGTTCTCCCTCCTGGCCGCCGACCGGGCCACCATCGACGCCGAGGCCGATCGGGGCGACCGCCGGGCGCTCGGCGTCCAGAAGGCCTTCAAGACCCTCTCCACCCAGCTCTCCGGCGTGCAGCTGGGCATCACGGTGACCAACCTCGCCGTCGGGTTCCTCGCGGAGCCGGCCATCGCCCGCATCATCGACGGCCCGGTCGAGGCGGTCTTCGGCCTCACCGACTCCGCGGCCTACGCGGTGTCCCTGACCGTCTCCCTCGTCGTCGCGACCACGCTCATGATGCTCTTCGGCGAGCTGGTGCCCAAGAACATCGCGATCTCCCTGCCGGTGGCGACCGCGAAGGTCGTCGTCGGCTTCGTCAGCGGCTTCGCGAAGATCATGGCCTGGCCCATCCGCTTCCTCAACGGCGCCGCCAACGCCATCCTGGGGCTCTTCGGGCTCGAGGCCACCGAGGAGCTGGCGTCGGGACGCAGCCCCGCGGAGCTGGAGTCCCTGGTGCGGCGCTCCGCGAGCGAGGGCACCCTCGACCCCACCACCGCGTCGTTGGTCCAGCGCTCGCTCGGCTTCGGGGACAAGCGGGCCAGCGAGGTCCTCACCCCCCGCACCACCATGGAGACCATGGACGCCACGGCGTCCGTCGCGGACCTCATCGCGGACTCCCGGCGCACCGGGCACTCACGCTTCCCGGTGGTGGGGGACTCCCTCGACGACGTGGTCGGCCTGGTGCACGTCAAGAACGCCGTCGCCGTCCCGGAGCCGGAGCGGACGACGACGGACGTCCGGTCGGTGATGTCCGAGCCGGTGCTCGTCCCCTCCTCGGTGGACCTCGACACGCTCATGGACACCCTGCAGGCCAGCGGGCTCGCCATGGCCGTCGTGGTCGACGAGTTCGGCGGCACGGACGGCGTGGTCACCATCGAGGACCTCATCGAGGAGCTCGTGGGGGAGGTCGTCGACGAGCACGACCGCGTGGGCGGCACGGTGCGCAGCCGCCCCGGCGGGGCGTGGTCGGTGCCCGGGCTGCTGCGGCCCGACGAGATCGCCGCGCTCACCGGCATCCGGCTCGAGGAGGGCCGCGACTACGAGACGATCGGCGGGCTGGTCATGCTCCACGCGGGTCGCGTCCCCGCGCGCGGGGACGTCGTCGAGGTCGGCGACGAGGACCCCGAGGCCGCCGCGGACGCGGAGCGCGCGCCGCTGCCGCGCGTGAGGATCACGGTCGAGCGGATGGACGGCCGCCGCGTGGAGCGCGTGCTGCTGCAGCGCCGCGGTGACGGGCCCCCCGACGGCGCGGCCCGCCGGGACGGGCGGCCGGTCGCCGCCGAGCGTGGGGGCCCTCGATGAGCGATCTGGTGGGTCTGGGCCTGACCGCGGTGCTCCTGGCCCTGAACGCGTTCTTCGTCGGGGCGGAGTTCGCGCTGGTCTCCGCCCGGCGCGCCGCCATCGAGCCCAAGGCGGAGGCGGGAAAGCGGTCCGCGATCATCACCATCCGGGCGATGGAGCGCCTGTCGCTGATGATGGCCGGGGCCCAGCTCGGCATCACCGTCTGCTCGCTGGCGCTGGGCTCGCTCAGCGAGCCGGCGATCGCCCACCTGGTCGAGCCCGCGTTCGAGGCAGCCGGGCTCCCGGCCGCCCTGGTGCACCCCTTCGCCTTCGTCATCGCGATCTCGCTGGTCACGGTGCTGCACGTGGTGCTCGGCGAGATGGTGCCCAAGAACGTCGCCCTCGCCGGCCCCGACCGGGCAGCGCTGTGGTTCGGGCCGCCGCTGTACTACGTCTGCGTGTCGCTGCGGCCGATCGTCGGGGCCTTCAACTGGTTGGCGAACCACATCCTGCGGCTGGTGCGGATCGACCCCCAGGACGAGGTCGCCAGCACCTTCAGCAGGGAGCAGGTCCACGGGCTCGTGGAGGAGTCGGCCCGCGAAGGGCTCCTGGACGAGGACGAGCACGAGCTGCTCGCCGGAGCCCTGTCCTTCCAGGAGCGCACCGTCGCCACCGTCCTCATGCCCATCGGCGACCTCCGTACCGTGCCCGCCGACGTCACGCCCGCCGGTCTCGAGGCCGCCGCCGCGGAGACCGGGTTCTCCCGCTTCCCGGTGCGCGGCACGGGCCCGGGTGACCTGAGCGGGTACCTCCACGTGAAGGACCTGCTCGGGGCCAGCGGCGCCGCCCGCGACGCCCCCGTCGCCGCCCGTCGGGTCCGCCCGTTGCCGCGCGTGCGCCACGACGAGACCCTCGCGGACGTCCTGGCGACCCTGCGGGGCGCCCAGGCGCACCTGGCGGAGGTGGTCGACCGCAGCGGCGGCACGTCGGGCGTGGTGGCGCTCGAGGACGTGCTCGAGGAGCTCGTGGGCCAGATCCGGGACGAGGTGGCCATCGCGCGCGAGCCGGCGCGCGACGGCGCCTGAGCCCCGCGCCCGCGGGACGGCGCCGCGCGGACGGCACCGGGCGAGGGGCGCTAGGCGACACCCCGGCACCCGACACCGATGGCTCGGGTGGACGCGTCGTGGCGCGTCGGCCACGATGGTGGGTGGGCGACCGCCCGCACCCGCACGCACCCTCGGAGGCACCGTGTCCCTCAACGACGACGACATCACCACCACGAGCACCGCCGCGGGGGGCGGCGGCGACGCCGACGCCGGCGACAGCGACTCCACGCAGGTGGACCCCTCCGGCTCGGACCCAGCCGGCGTGGACCCCGCGGGCGGCGGTGGCGGCGACGCCGACGCCGGTGACAGCGACTCCACGCAGGTGGACCCCGCCGGCTCGGACCCGGCCGGCACCGACTCCCGCGGCTGACGTGACGCAGACCACCACCCGCACCACCTCGCCCGCCGAGCGGGGCCTCACCGCCCCGCCGGCGGGGGAGGGCGCCCCCTCGCCGCTGCAGCGGTGCTTCGCCGTCGGCCGTGAGCGGTTCGCGGCCGAGCACTGGAACGCTCGGCCGCTGCTCGTCCGCGCCGCGGACCGGCGCCCCGCCCCCGGGGGCGTCGAGGGCTTCGACGACCTGCTCAGCGCGGCCGCCGTCGACGAGCTCCTGGCGGAGCGCAGCCTGCGGACCCCGTTCTTCACGATGGTCGCCGACGGCCAGGGCCTCCCCCGGTCGCGGTTCACGAGGGCCACCAACGCCGGCGGCCAGCGCATCACCGACGTCGCCGACCCGGACGGCATCGCGGACGCCTACGCCGGCGGCGCCACCGTGGTCCTCCAGGCGATGCACCGCGTCTGGCCGCCGCTGGGCGAGTTCTGCCGAGCCCTGTCCGCCGAGCTGGGCCACCAGACCCAGACCAACGTCTACGTCACCCCGCCCGGCGCCCAGGGGTTCAAGCCCCACCACGACACGCACGACGTGCTGGTGCTCCAGGTCGACGGGGCCAAGCACTGGACGATCCACCCGCCCGTGGTCGAGCTGCCCCTGAAGAGCCAGCCGTCGAACCAGCTCGGCCCGGACCCCGTGGGCGGCCGTCCGGCGGAGATCGACGTGGTCCTCGAGCCCGGCGACGCCCTCTACCTGCCCCGCGGCTGGCTCCACTCGGCGCAGACCACGGACCAGCGCTCCATCCACCTCACCGTGGGCCTGCTGGCGACCACGTGGGCGGACGTCCTGACGGACCTGGTGGCCGGCGCCGGCAAGGACGACGTCGGGCTGCGCCGGGCGCTCGACCTCCCCTCCGACCCGGGGGACGGCAGCGCTCCCGCCGGGCAGCCAGCGGGTGACGACGTCGCAGGGTTCCGCGCCGCCGCCCGCGCCTGGGTCGACTCCCTGGACGACGCCGCGGTGGAGAGGGTCGTGGCCGCGCGCCGCCGCGGCGCCGTGCCCGCCGAGCCCGTCTCGCCCCTCGCCCAGGACGCTGCGGCCCGCGCCCTGTCGGCGTCGACGCCGGTGCGCCCCCGCACGGGGGCCCGCGCCCGGCTGAGCGTCGTGGGCGAGCGCGCAGAGGTCACCGTGGGGGAGAGGGTCGTGAGCTTCCCGGCGTGGACGCGACCGGCCCTCGCCGCCGCGCTGGCCGGACCGGTGAGCGCGGCGGCGCTCGCGAGCACGGGCGCCGGCATCGATGCCGACGACGCGGTGGTGCTGCTGCGCCGGCTGCTGCGCGAGCGCGTGCTGCTGCCCGCCGGGCGGGCGACCTGAGCACCGGACAGCCCGAGCGGATCACGTCCCCGGCGGAACGTCGCTACTCCTGCGCCGCGACGTCACAGGCTCACGGCGAGGCGGTGCTCGGGACCGCGTCGCCCACCCGCGGTTACCTCCTGGTGGAGGAGCCCGGCGCGTGGGGGTCCGAGGCGGTGCCGAGCTCCCGGCTCGGCCCGGAGGCCACCGCCGCGCTGGCCGCCGCGGCGAGCGCGATCGCCTCGAAGCTGCTCCTCGTCCGGCGCCCGGTGCGCAAGGGCGCGGACAGCGGGCGCCGCCGGCTCTTCCGGGTCACGTGCCGGCGCGGCGCCGAGCAGGTGCTGGCGAAGGAGTGCGCGGCGGCGGACGTGGCCGACGCCGCGGCGGACGACCACGGCTGGGAGGCCGCCGACGGACCGCTGCTGCTCGTCTGCACCCACGGGCGCAAGGACTGGTGCTGCGCGCTGCGCGGACGCCCCCTGGCCGCCGCGTTCGCCGCGCTCGAGCCGGACGCCACCTGGGAGTGCTCCCACATCGGGGGGTGCCGGTTCGCCGCCAACCTGCTCACGCTGCCCACCGGCCACACGTACGGTCGCGTGGACACCGGCGACGTGGCGGACGTCGTGGCAGCCGTCCGCGAGGGTCGCGTGCTGCCGCGGCTGCTGAGGGGGCGCAGCGCCGACGCGATGGTGGTCCAGGCGGCCGACGTCCACGCCCGCGCCGGGACGGGGCGCACCGACGCCGACGACCTCGCGCCCTCCCGCGCCGAGAGGCTGGACGACGACGGCGCCGCGTGGCGCATCACGCTGGACGGCGCCGACGGGCGCCCCGGCGCGGTCGTCGAGCTGGCCGCTGCCCACGCCGCGGCCCCCCAGCGGCTCACCTGCTCCGCCTCGCAGGAGCAGCTGGCGCGCACCTGGCGCCTCGTGGGGCTCAGCGAGCTCAGCCCGGGGACCTCTGGGACGCGATGAACCGCAGCGCGGCCAGGTAGCCCTCCACGCCGAGACCGACGATCACCCCCGTCGCCACCCCGGAGAGGTACGAGTGGTGCCGGAACGGCTCGCGGGCGTGGACGTTGGACAGGTGCACCTCCACCAGCGGGGCGCTGACCTCCGCGCAGGCGTCGCGCAGCGCGATCGACGTGTGCGTCCACGCGCCGGCGTTGATCACCACCGCGGCGCCGGCGTCGGCGGCCTCGTGGACCCAGCGGATCATCACCGACTCGTCCGCGCTCTGGCGGCAGAGCAGGTCGAGGCCGAGCTCCTCGGCGAGCACCATCGCCATCGCCTCGAGCTCGACCAGGGTCGTGGACCCGTAGACCTCGGGCTCGCGCCGCCCCAGGCGGTCGAGGTTCGGGCCGTTCAGCAGGTGGACCTCGCGCGGGGTGGCCATGGCGCGAGGGTAGGGGCGCGCCCGCCGCGCCGCCGGGCACGGGCACGCCGGGCCCCTACCCTGGCGCCGTGCCGCCGGCCCTGACGCTGCTGGCCGTGGTCGCGAGCCTCGCCGCGATGACGACCACGGGATCGCTGACCGCCTTGGCCACCCTGCTCCCGGCGCGCGAGGCCACCTGGCGGGCCGGGTGCCGGCTCGTCGGCGTGGCGGGGACGCTCTGGGCGGGCGCCACGGTGGGCCTCGTCGTCGCGGCCGCACCGAGCCCGGCGGGGGCCTCGCTCGCGGACGCGGCCTCCGGGGCCGCCATCGCGGGTTTCGCGGCCGGGGACGGCGCGCCCCTGGCTCTCAGCGCCGTGGCTGCCGGCCTCGTCGCGACGCTGGCGCTCACCGCCCTGCACCGCCCGCTCGCGGCGTTCTGGCTGCTCACCGCGGCCGCCGTGGCCGCCGCGCCGCTGGCCGCGCTGCTGGCCGGGACGGGCGTCGCAGCGCTCGAGGCGGTGAGCGGCGCCGCCGGAGCGGGCGAGCGCGGCGCCGGGCTCGCGGTGCTGGCCGGGTCGCCGCGCGCCACGGCGGCGCTGGCGGTCTGGGTCGTCCTCGTCGCCGCGGGCGCGTGGCTCGGTGGCTGGTGCGCGACGCGCCTGGTCCGTCCCCCGGGGGCCGACGCCGCGGTGGCCACGGGCCGGGTGCGACGGCTGGGTGCCTGGGCGGGCGCCGTGAGCGCCGTCGCCCTCGCAGCGGGGACGGCTGCCGTGCTGCTCGCCGACCCCGCCGACCCCGCGGACCCGGCCGGGCGCCTGGCCGCCGGCACCGTCGCCGTGACCGGGCGCGAGCCACCCCCGTTCCCGCTCACGCCCTGGCGGGCGCTGACGCTGGCCAGCCCGGACCTGCTGTGGCTCCTCCTGGTCGCCGGCGCGCTCGTGGGGTACCTGCTGGCCGTGCGTCGGCTACGACACGGCGCCGCCGACGCGTGGCCCACGGCCAGGACCGCCGCCTGGGCCGCCGGGTGCCTCCTGCTCGCCTGGGTCACCAGCGGTGGGCTGGCCGCGTACACCTCGCTGCTCCTGTCCGCCCACCTGCTGGCGCTCGCAGCGGCCGCGGCCGTGGTCGCCCCCCTGCTGGCCGCCGGCGCGCCGGTGCGCCTGCTGCGCAGGGTCCGTGCGCCCCGGGAGGACGGGAGCGCCGGGCTCCGGGAGTGCGTGGACGCGATCGCCGCCACGCGGGTCGCCGCGGGGACCCGGCACCCGGCCGTCGCGCTGGTTCTCGCCGCGGTGCTGGTGGGGACCGCCGTGGCGACGGCAGCGCTGCCGCTCGCGCTGGGCACGCTGGCCGGCCACGAGCTCGCCCTCGTCGCCGCGCTGGGGGCCGGTGCGCTGCTCGCGCGCTCAGCGAGCCCGCCACCGTTGCCCGCGGGCGCCGCCGTGGCGGCGGGCGACCGCCGGCGCGCCACCCTGACCGTCGCGGCCGGCACCGCACTGGCCACCGCCGCGGGCTGCGGCTGGCTGGCGACCTCGCAGCGCCTCCTCGCGGCGGGCTGGTTCACCGACCTGGGCCTCGGCGTCGACGCCCTGGCCGACCAGCGGGCCGGCGCCCTGGCGGCCGGATCGCTCGTCCTCGGGTCCTGCGCGGCGTGGGCGAGCGCGGCCCTCGCGCGCGGACGCCGGCGACGAGTCGAGTCTCACAGCGACCTCTGAGCCGGGAAGGGGCCGATGTGTCGCGCACGGGCCGCGCGGTGTGGCACCGTGCCTCGGTGCGACTTCTGATCACCGGCGGCGCGGGCTTCATCGGGTCCCGGGTCGTGGCCGCGGCCCTGGCCGGCGGGCACGAGGTGATCGCGTACGACGTCCTGCGCCCCGACGTCCACGGCGACGCCCCCGAGGTCGTGGTCCCCGGCTCGCCCGTCGCCCCGCTGGTCCGGGCGGACGTGCGCGACGCGGAGGCCATGAGTGCTGCCCTGAGCGGGGTGGACGCCGTGGCGCACCTCGCCGGCAAGGTCGGCCTCGGCGTGGGGCTGGACGACATCGACGACTACGCCTCCTCCAACGACCTCGGGACCGCCGTGCTGCTGCGCGCCATGGGCGCCGCCGGCGTCGGGCGCCTCGCGTACGCCTCCTCGATGGTGGTCTACGGCGAAGGCGCCTACGACTGCGCCGAGCACGGCCGCGTCGCCCCGGCCCCGCGCCGGCGCGCCGACCTGGAGGCGGGCATGTTCGAGCCTCCGTGTCCGGTGTGCGGCCGGCCGCTGGCGCCCGCGACGGTCACCGAGGACGCCGTGCCGGACCCCCGCAACGCCTACGCGGCGACGAAGCTCCACGGTGAGCACCTCGCCGCCACTTGGGCCAGGGAGACTGCCGGGCGGGCGGCGGCGCTGCGCTTCCACAACGTCTACGGCCCCGGCATGCCGCGCGACACCCCCTACTCCGGGGTGGCCGCGATCTTCCGCTCGTCCCTCGAGGCCGGCCGGGCGCCCCGCGTCTTCGAGGACGGCGGCCAGCGTCGGGACTTCGTCCACGTCGACGACGTCGCCGCGGCCGTGCTCGCCGCCCTGGACGCCACGGCGGGCACGCGCGCCACGACGGCCTCGCGCGCCGGCGCCCTGAGCGCTTCAGGGGTGCGGGCCTACAACGTAGGGTCCGGGACGGTGACGACCGTGGGGCAGATGGCGCAGGGACTGGCGCGCACGGTCTCTCCCGACGGCGCGCTCGACCCCGTCGTCACCGGTGAGTTCCGCCTCGGGGACGTGCGACACGTGACGGCCTCCTCGCAGCGCGCCGCGGACGAGCTGGGGTGGAGCGCCGCCGTCGCCTTCGACGACGGGGTCCGGGCGCTGGCCACGGACCCCTTGCGCCCGGCCCCGGTGCGCGCCGCGCCGAGCAGCGCTCCGTGACCAGCGGCTCCCCCACCGACCGCGCGGCCGTGGACGTGGTGCTGCCCTGCCTCGACGAGGCGGGCGCCCTGCCGTGGGTGCTGGGGCGCATGCCCGCGGGTCACCGGGCCATCGTGGTGGACAACGGGTCGCGCGACGGCTCCCCGGAGATCGCCGCAGGGCTCGGCGCCACCGTGGTCCACGAGGCCCAGCGCGGCTTCGGCGCTGCGTGCGCGGCGGGCCTGGCGGCCGCCACCGCCGAGGTGGTGGCGTTCATGGACGCCGACGCCAGCCTGGACCCCGAGCAGCTGCACCGCGTGGTCGACCCGGTGGTGGCCGGCGACGCCGACCTCGTGCTGGGCCGGCGCGAGGCGTCGGGCCGGGGCGCCTGGCCGTGGCACCTGCGCGTGGCCAACCGCGAGCTCTGCCGGCGCATCCGGCGCCGCACCGGGCTGCGCCTGCACGACCTGGGGCCCATGCGCGCCGCGCGGCGGGAGCCGCTCGTGGGGCTCGACCTGACCGACCGGCGCTCCGGTTACCCCCTCGAGATGCTCGTCGCGGCTTCAGATCGCGGCTGGCGCGTCGATGAGGTGCCCGTGGCCTACTCCGCGCGCACCGGACGCTCGAAGGTGACCGGCACCCCGCTGGGCGTCGCGCGCGCCGTCAAGGACATGAGCGCGGTGCTCCGCGCGTGAGCGCGCCCACCGTCCCCGCTGGCCGGCCCCGCGGAGCGCCCCCGCCGGGCGCCGCGCCCCAGCAGTCCCCGACGCCGCCGGCGTCGAACCCGTCCATCGTGGAGAGGAGCGCCGCCGTGCCGAGCCCGTCGGTCCCGACGCCCCGCGCGGCCACCGCCCCCGCGAGCCTGCCCGCCGAAGCGACGTCGACCCTCCTCGTCATCGCCAAGCGGCCGGTGGCAGGGCGCGTCAAGACCCGCCTGCAGACCCGCTTCACCCCCGAGGAGGCCGCCGAGCTGGCCGCCGCCTCCCTCGCCGACACGGTCGAGGCGCTGGGCGCGGCCCCCGCGCTGCGCCGGGTCGTCGCCCTGGACCGCGCGGACGAGGACTCCCCGCACGGGCCGTCGCCCGACCCGGGCTGGCTGCCGGCCGGCTTCGACGTCGTCGACCAGGGCACCGGGGGGCTCGACGAGCGCCTGGCCACCGCGTTCGCCGCTGTCCTCGACCCCGCGGCCCCCGGGCACGTGGCG
Organism: Quadrisphaera sp.; assembly: GCA_029258695.1. The sequence goes on along the minus strand of JARIBR010000127.1, from coordinate 5,758 downwards.
GGCCCGGCGCTGCTGGTGGGCATGGACACCCCGCAGCTGACGGCGGAGCTGCTCGACGTGGACTGGACCGGCCTCGACGCGGTGCTGGGCCTGGCGACCGACGGCGGGTTCTGGGCCCTGGGGCTGCGCGAGCCACGGGCCGACGCGCTGCTCGGCGTGCCCATGTCCACCGAGCGCACCGGCGCCGCCCAGCTCGAGCGCCTGCGCTCCCTGGGGTTGCGGGTGGGCCTGCTGCCGTGGCTGCGTGACGTGGACGAGCCGCAGGACGCCATGGCTGCCGCGGCGATGGCGCCCTCCTCGAGGTTCGCCGCGGTGCACGCGCGCGTGGCCGCCGAGCACGCCGACGACGTGGAGCCCTCCACGCTGTTCGCCGCTGCCCTGGCCGGCGACGAGGTGCACGCCGCCGACGGGCGCCACTCCTACCGCCTTCCCGCCGCCGCGTGGGTCGGCGACCCCGACCCCGTCGACGAGGGGATGCTCGACCGCTGCGTGGGCCCCGTGCTCGACGTCGGGTGCGGGCCCGGGCGCATGGTCACGGCGCTGGTCGAGCGGGGCCACGACGCGCTCGGCATCGACATCGACCGCTCCGCGGTGCGCTCCACCGCCGCGCGGGGCGGCACGGCGCTGCGGCGCAGCGTCCACCACCGCCTCCCCGGCGAGGGCCGGTGGGGCACGGTGCTGCTCGCCGACGGGAACATCGGGATCGGCGGCGACCCGCGGGCGCTGCTGCTGCGCTCCGCCGCGCTGCTCGGCCCCGGCGGCCTGGTGGTCGTCGAGGCGGAGCCGGCGATGGACACCGGCTCAGCCGAGGACGCCGACGACCTCGACGTGCGCGACGCCGTGGTCCTCCAGCACGCCGACGGGCGCCGCAGCAGACCCCTGCCCTGGGCGCGCCTGGGCGCACGGCCCCTCGTGCGGCTCGCGCTGCGCTGCGGCCTGGAGCTGGTGGAGGACTGGCGGGCCGGCGGGCGCGTGGTGCTGGTGCTGCGCAAGACCGACGAGGGCTCCTCCTAGGAGGCGGTCGCGACGGCGGGCAGCGGGAGGTGCGACGCGCCCGTCCTTCCCGCAGCGTGGTGGCGCCCCTCCCCGACCGGGGACGTCCCGCCGTGCTGCGGCGCCGAGGTGCTTCGCCCTTCCTCGAGCGGGGACGTCCCGCCGTGCTGCGGCGCCGAGGTGCTTCGCCCTTCCTCGATCGGGGACGTCCCGCCGTGCTGCGGCGCCGCTGGGCACGGCTGGGCGTCCCCGGTCGCGACGAGGGGGCGGTGACGCCCCGGCTGGAGGTCCCCGATCACAGCGCGGAGAGCTGCGCCGCCAGGTCGTCGAACCCGCTGACGGTGCGCCCCGGCGCCCGGAAGACGCCGGGACCGGGGTCGCCCGAACCTCCCGGGGCAGACCGGTCCACCAGGACGGTCCGCAGCCCTGCCCACGCGGCGCCGTCGACGTCCCACCGGTGCGCCGCGACGAGCGCGGCGTCGTGCGGCTGCACGCCCAGCGCCGCACAGGCGCCGCGGTAGGCGCTCGCGGCGGGCTTCCACGCCCCCTCCCCGATCTCCTCGACGGAGAGCGCCGCCTCCAGGTGGCCCTTCGCGCCGCCGCCCTCGAGCAGCTGCGTGGCGACGGCGGCGGACCCGTTGGTCAACGCGACCAGTCGCACCCCTGTCGCCGCCAGCAACGCCAGGCCGCTCGCCACGTCGGGGTGCAGGGGGAGCGTGGCCAGGGAGGCGACCAGGTCCTCGGCGGCGTCGCCGAGCGAGGCCTCGGGCACGTGCGGTGCCAGGACCGCCCGCGCGGCGGCGCCAGCGACCTTCGCGAAGGGGGCCGCGTGCCCGGCAGCCGTCAGGGCGAAGCCGTCACGCAGCACCGACGCAAACCACGTCGGTCCCAGGTGGGCGGGCGCGCCGAGCCGCTCGAGGACGCCGGCGAGAGCAGAGGTGTCCGACAGCGTCTCGTTGACGTCGAGCAGCAGCAGGGTCGGGCGCCTGACGGGCGGGCTCATGACGTCGAGCATGCCGCGCCCCCTTGACCGCCGCGAGCGCCGCGACCCCCTGACCGCCGCGACCCCCTGACCGCCGGTGCGCCGGTGCGCGTGGTCCCCTGCGGGGGTGAGGGATCGCGGAGCGGTGCGGGCGCCGGCGCTGGTGGGCAGGCGCTGGTCCGTCACGGGTGCGTCGCCGCTCCCGCTGCCCCTGCGGATGTCCGGCCCGGGGGCCCCGCTGCGCGGCCGCGTGGTCGTGCTGCACTTCTTCACCGCGGGCTGCGTCAACTGCGTCCACGCCCACGCCGAGCTGCGCACGCTCGCCGGCGCCCACCCCCGGGCCGTGCTGCTGGGCGTCCACAGCCCCAAGTTCCCCCACGAGGCGACGGAGACCGGGCTTGACGCCGCGCTCGTGCGCGCCGACCTCGGCCACCCGGTGCTCGACGACGCCCACCACCAGGCATGGTCGGCGTACGCCGTCGGTGCGTGGCCGACGATCGTGGTCGTCGACCCCGACGGCTACGTCGCGCGGGTCTTCGTCGGGGAGGGCCACGGCGAGGCGCTGGACGCGCTGGTGGCCAGGTTGCTCGGGGAGGCGCCCGGCGCCTCGGCCGAGCCCGACGCCCTGGCGGACCACGGCACCGCGATGGACCACGGCGAGCCGGCAGGCCGCGGCCCGTCGCGGGGCGCCGGGGGCTCCGCGACGTCGGGCACGGCGCTGAGCAGCCCGTCGGCGGCGCTGGCGCTCCCCGGCGGACGCGTGGCGGTCGCCGACGCCGGGAACCACCGCGTGGTCGTGCTCGACGCGGAGACGGCGACCTCGCCGGGCGCGGAGCCGCTGGCCGTCGTCGACGGCCTGCTCGCCCCCGCGGGCATGGCGCTGCTGCCGCCCGTCGTGGCGGCCGAGGTGGGCTGGGACCTCGCGGTGGCCGACCCGGGGGCGCACACGGTCCTCGGGGTCAGGCTCGCGGACGCCTCGGTGCGCCGGGTCGCCGGCACGGGAGCGCCGCTGCGCCCGGACGCTCCCGGCAGCGAGCGCGGCGGCCCGGCGCTGGGGTGCGCGCTGTCGAGCCCCGCGGCGCTGGCGTGGTGCGCCGGCGTCCTGGTCGTGGCGATGAGCGGGGTGCACCAGCTGTGGGTGATCGAGGTCGCCGCCGACCCGGCCGACGGGCGGTTGACGGTGGTCGCCGGCAGCGGCGCCGAGGGGCTGCTCGACGGCAGGGGCGACGCGGCGATGCTCGCGCAGCCCAGCGCCCTGGCCACGGACCGCAGCACCGACCACGGGACCGGGGGCGGCATCGACCGCGGCGCCGGTGACGACGGCGGGTGCTCCGGGAGCGATGGGGTCTGGTGCGTCGACGCGGAGAGCTCCTCGCTGCGCCGCGCCCACCCACCGGTCGGCGGCGCCCTCGGCGACGGTGGCTGGGAGGTCACCACGGTGGTCGGCACCGGCGTCCACGCCTTCGGCGCGATCGACGGACCGGCCGGCTCGGCGCTGATGCAGCACCCCCTGGGGGTGGCCGTCGCCGGAGACGGCGCCGTGCTGGTCGCCGACACGTACAACGGCGCGGTGCGGCGGGTCGACGTCGCGGGCGGCCCGATGACGACCGGCACCGCCGTCAGCACGCTCGCCCACGGGCTCGCCGAGCCCGTGGCCGTGGTGCCGCTCGCGACCGTGGCCGGGAGCGGCGACACCGAGGAGGTGCTGCTCGTGGTGGAGTCCGCCGCCCACCGGCTGAGCGCCCTCCGCCCGCGGGCCGGCGCGGTCTGCTCACCCGTCATGCGGACAGGACCTGACCGCTCCTGCTCCTAGCGTCGACGCTCCGAGCACCACGACGAGGCAGGGAGCCGACATGACCACGCAGAGCCCGACCACACGCGCACCCTCACCGGGCGCCCGCGAGCGCGCCGACCTCCTGGAGAGCCTGCACACGCACCGGGGCTTCCTGCGGACGACCGTGCGCGACCTGACCGACGAGCAGGCGGCAGCACGCACCACCGCCTCCGAGCTGTGCCTGGGCGGGCTGGTGAAGCACGTCGCCGCCACGGAGGACCAGTGGGCCCGCTTCGCGGAGGTCGGGGACGACGCCGCGGGCGACGGTGACGGTGACGAGCAGGCGTGGGCGGGCCAGCTCTCCCTCGGCGCCGGCGAGACCCTGGCCGGCGTCCTCGCCCGCTACGACGAGGTCGCCGCCCGCACCGACGCCCTCGTGGCCTCGCTGCCGGACCTCGACGCCGAGCACCTGCTGCCCCCGGCGCCGTGGTTCCCCCCTGGCGCCGCGTGGTCGGTGCGCCGGGTGCTGCTGCACGTCATCGCCGAGACGGCCCAGCACGCCGGGCACGCCGACATCATCCGGGAGTCGCTCGACGGGGCCCGGACGATGGGGTAGCGCTGGGCTGCGCTGGGTCGGGCAGGCTGAGGGGCTGGTCCGCGGCGTCCCCGGCCCAGCCCCTCAGCCGGCCGTGCGCGGGATGGTCTTCTCCCACCGGCGCTCGAAGATCACGTCGCCCGCCTCCCGGACGACGAGGTGGTCCTCGGTGAGGAAGCTGTCGGCGTCGCACCGGATCTGCGAGCTGGTGGTCAGCTCGACGTCCCAGCCCAGCTCGGGCCGGCGCAGCCGCACCGTCCAGTCCGAACGGGTGCGGGCGCTCTGCGGGTCGCCGTCGGTGATCCAGTAGCGCTCGAAGGCGTCCTCGTCGTAGACCAGGCCGTCGGGGTAGGTGCGGGTGCCGCCGTAGCGCGGGTCCACCTCGAGCAGCCACCGGCCCTCGGCCACGTCGCGCACCACGCGCCGCTCCGGGCGATCGGCCGGCGGGTCGCCGGAGACGACCGGCAGGGGCGGCGCCTGCTCCGGCTCGGCGAAGGTGATCGGGGCGGCGTCGGCATCACCGCTCGCGTCGCGCACGGGCAGCTCGCACCAGCTGCGCGGCGCCTCGACCCCCAGCTCCACCGGTTCCGGGTGCGGCCACACCCACGGCCAGTACGCCGTGGAGATCGCCAGGCGCACCCGGTGGCCGGGCGCGAACCGGTGACCGATGCCTTTGAGCTCGAAGGACACGTCCTCGGTGGTGCCCGGCTCCCAGTCCACGGACCGCTCCCGCCCGTGGCGGCTGGTGAGGTTGAGGACGCCGACCGTGACGAGGGTGGACGAGCCGTCCGGGGCGACGTCGCACAGGCGTGCGATGATGTGCCCGCGGGCCTGGTCGCACCGCAGGGCCACCCCGACGCGGGCGCGCCCGAGGATCTCCAGCGGCTCGTCCAGGGCGGGCGAGTCGAAGCACACCGAGCGACCGTCCTCCTCGCGCTGGTCCGGGGGGAGGTCCGAGGCGTTGCCGTAGGGGAAGTACCGCCCGGCGTCCACGCCGGTGTGCTCGGGGGAGGCCACGACGACCATCGCGTCCACCTCCGGGGCGGTGGTGCGCAGCTGCTCGGCCAGGCCCCACCGGGTGGGGGCGATCTCCGGGGCGGGCCACGCGTCGGCGCCCACCCAGCGGCCCGGGCGCTCCTCGTAGGTGGTCGCCGGGGGCACCGACTCGTTGACCCACGCCCGCAGCGCCGGGTCGGCCATCACCCCGGTGTCGGCGTCCTTGAGCCAGTGGTCCCACCAGCGCAGGGTCTCCTGGAGGAAGCCGATCGCCGGGCCGGGCGGCAGGCCGATGTCCGGGTACTGGTGCGACCAGGGGCCGATGATCCCGCGCACGGGCGCGTCGAGGTGCTCGACCAGGCGCAGGACGGTGTCGCGGTAGGGGTCCGCCCAGCCGCCCACGGCCAGCGTGGCGGCC